>JADYYZ010000069.1 GCA_020853405.1 Acetobacteraceae bacterium | reverse complement strand
GGCGCCGCCCTGGCCGCCGCGATCGGCGGTGCCACGCGCCGGGCCGCGGGCGAGGACCCGGCCGGCAGGGTCTGGCTCGTCGATACGCTCGGCGAGCTCGGCCTCGTCTATCGGCTGGCGCCGCTGGTGGTGATGGGCAAGTCGTTCATCGCGCCGGGCGGCGGCCAGAATCCGCTGGAACCCGCCCGCCTTGGTTCGGCCGTCGCGTTCGGGCCGCTGATGGCGAATTTCGCGCCGATCGCGGCGCGGCTGGTCGATGCCGGCGCGGCACTTCAGCTGCCCGGGCCGGAGGCCCTGGCCGGTGCCCTCACGGAATTGTTGAACGATCCGGCCCGGCTTGCCAGGATGGGGGCCTCGGCCGCCGGCCTGGCGGCCCACGAAGCCGGCGTGCTGGACCGCGTCACCGACGCCATCCGTCCGTTGCTCCCCCTGGCCTGAGCCGGGGGCGCCGGCCAGACGAGGAGGGTTGCGCAGTTGCGCATGCGCGCGCCGGAATTCTGGCGCCACGGACACGGGCCCTGGCCCAGGCTGCTGATGCCGTTCGCCCGCTTCTACGCGAGCCAGACGGCCGAGCGCCTGCTGCGATCGGGCTGGACGGCGCCGGTGCCGGTGATCTGCTGCGGCAATGTCACCGCCGGCGGCGCCGGCAAGACCACCGTGGCGATGGAGCTCGCTGCCCTGCTCCGCGCGCGCGGGATCGCGGCACACCTGCTGTGCAGCGGCTATGGCGGGCACGAGAAGGGGCCGCTGAAGGTCGACCCCGACCGGCACGACAGCACCGCGGTCGGCGACGAGGCGCTGCTGCTGGCCCGGGTCGCGCCGACCTGGATCGGCCGCGACCGCAGCGCCTCGGCCCGGCTCGCGGTGGCCGAGGGTGCCCAGGCTCTGGTGCTGGATGACGGGCTGCAGAACCCCTCGCTGATCAAGACGCTGACCCTGCTGGTGGTCGATGGCGCCACCGGCTTCGGCAATGGCAGGGTGATCCCGGCCGGGCCGTTGCGCGAACCGGTCGCGGTCGGGGCGGCGCGTTGCCAGGCGGCGGTGCTGATCGGCGCCGACGAGGCGGGGGTGGCACGGGCGCTGCCGCCCGACCTGCCGGTGCATCACGCCCGGCTGCTTCCCGGCGACGGCGCGCGCGCGGTCGAGGGCAGGCCGGTGCTGGCCTTTGCCGGCATCGCCAACCCGCAGAAATTCTTCGACACGCTGCTTGCCGCCGGCGCGATCATCGTCGGGCGCGAGGTGTTCGCCGACCACTACCCGTTCGACGACGGCGATCTCGTCGCACTGGCGCGCGAGGCGGAGCGGCTGCGGGCCGAGCTCGCCTGCACGCCGAAGGACTATGTGCGCCTGCCCGCTGCCTGGCAGGCGCGGGTCAGGGTGGTCGGCGCCCGGCTGGAATGGGCGGACCCGGCGACGCTGCACGCGCTGCTGGCGCCGCTGTTCCCGGGCGCCTTTCCGGCACCGCCCGCCGCCGCCCAGCCGCCGGCCGGCGCCCCGCCGGAACCCCTGCCCGCAGCCGTCCTGGAGGGATGACGGCCAGGCTCCTGCTCGGCCTGCGCTGGCGGATCGAGGCGGCGCTGGTGGCGCTGCTGTTCGCGCTGTGCCGCGCGATGGGGCCGGTGCGGGCGAGCAACCTCGGTGGGGCGATGCTGCGCACGATCGGCCCGAGGCTGCCGGTCAGCCGGGTGGCCGAGGTCAACCTCTCGATCGCCTTTCCCGACCGCGACCGCGAATTCCGCCGCGCGACGATCCGCGCGATGTGGGAGAATCTGGGCCGCGTCGGGGGTGAGTTCGCCAACCTGCCGGCGATCATGGCGCGGCGCGACGGCGCGGAAGGGTTCGGCTGGTCGCTCGCCGGCGCGGCGAACCTCGCGCCGCTGCTGGGCGGCGGGCCGGGCATCCTGGTTTCCGGCCATTTCGGCAACTGGGAGGCAGTGCCGGGTGCTGCCGCCCGGCTTGGCATCGATTGCGCGCTGATCTACCGCGCGATCGCGAACCCCTACCTCGATGCCAGGGTGCGGCGGCTGCGCGAGGCCGTGCGCGGCAACGGCGCGCCGCCGCTGCTGGCGAAGGGCAGCAGCGGTGCGCGCGCCGCGATCGCGCATCTGCGCGCAGGCGGGTTGCTGGCGCTGATGGGCGATCAGAAGATGAATGACGGGATCGCGGCGCCGCTGTTCGACCGGCCGGCGATGACGGCGCCGGCCGCCGCCCAGCTGGCGCTCCGGCTCGGCTGCCCGCTGGTGATGGGCCGCTGCGTGCGCGAAGGCCCCGCGCGCTTTCAGATGCTGGTCGAGCCGGCGCTGCCCCATCCGGCCACCGGCTCGGCGCAGGCCGATATCGCGCTGCTCGCCGCGGCGATGAACGCGCGCTTCGAGGCCTGGGCACGCGAGCGCCCGGCGGAATGGCTGTGGCTGCACCGCCGCTTCGACAAGGCGATCTATCGGCCGAGCTGTCGGCAGCGATGAGCGGGTCATTCGATTTGCGGGGCCGGCCGGCATAGACTGCGCCGATGCGCATCACCCGCCGCGCCAGCGTGCGCGCCGCCGCCGGCAGCCTGCTGCCGCTGGCCCTGCCGCGGCGCGCGCGAGCGCAGGCGGGCGATCCGGTCGATCTCCTGCTGGTGCTGGCGGTCGATGTCTCGCGCTCGATCGACGACGACGAGGCGCGGCTGCAGCGCCAGGGCTATATCGAGGCGCTGGCCAATCCGCGCGTGCTGGCGGCGATCCGGGCCGGGACCAGCGGCGCGATCGGGCTTGCCTATGTCGAATGGGCAGGCTGGGACTACCAGCGCCTGGTGGTGCCGTGGGCGCGGATCGGCGGGGAGGCGGATGCGCGGCGGTTCGGCGAGGCGATCGCCGAGGCGCCGCGCGTTGCGATGCGCTGGACCTCGGTATCGGGGGCGCTGTCGTTCTCGCTCGATGCCCTGGCGGCGGCACCGTTCGAAGGCACCCGCCAGGTGATCGACGTCTCGGGCGATGGCGTCAACAATTCAGGCCCGCCGGCGGAAATGTACCGTGACCGGGCGGTGGCCTCCGGGATCACCATCAACGGCCTGCCGATCATCAACGACCGGCCGACCTTCGGCCGGCTGCCCCCGGTTCCGCTCGATGTGTATTACCGCGACAGCGTGATCGGCGGCGCCGGCGCGTTCCTGGTCGTGGCCGAGGATTTCGACGATTTCCGCAAGGCGGTGCTGCGCAAACTGGTGCGCGAGATCGCCGCGGTTCAGCCGTCGCCCGGGGCGAAGGGCGCGGCGCCCGGCGGCGGGTAGCGCCGCAGCAGCACCAGCATCATGCTGAGCGCCGGCAGGGCGGCCGCCGTGGTCAGCAGGAAGAATCGCTGCCAGCCCAGCGCCTCGGCCAGGAAGCCCCCGGTGGCGCCCAGCGTGCGCAGCGGCAGTGCCGCCAGCGAGGACAGCAGCGCATATTGCGTGGCGGTGAACGCGATGCTGGTGAGCGAGGAGAGGTAGGCGACGAAGGCGGCATCGGCGAGGCCATCGGTGAAGTTCTCGATGCCGACCTGCCAGTACAGCACGCCGACCTGGTGGCCGGCGCGGGCCAGCGCCACGTACATCAGGTTCGACAGCATCTGCCCGAGGCCGGTGATCACGAGGCTTCTTCCCATCCCGAGGGCCGCGACCAATGCACCGCCGAGGGCCGCCCCGCCCAGCGTCGCGAACAGCCCGAACACGCCCGAGACGGCAGCGACCTCGGTGCGCGAGAAGCCGATCGAGCGGTAGAACGGCGCGGTCATCACGCCTGCCAGCGCCTCGCCCAGCCGGAACAGCGCGACGAAGGAGAGGATCAGCAGCCAGCCGCGCCTTCGCATGAAATCGCGGAACGGCCCGATCACGCTGTGCGACAGTGCTGCCAGCACGCCGGCGGGAGGCGGTGGCGGGGCTGGGCCTTCGTGCGCGAACAGGCTCGCCAGTACGCCGACCAGCGGCAGCGCGGCGGCGCCGAGATAGGCGGCCCGCCAGCCGAACCCCTCGACCACGAACAGGGCGCCGGCGCCGCTGGCCAGCAGCGCCAGCCGATAGCCCCAGATATAGGCGGCAAGGCCGGCACCCTGCTGTTCGGGCGGCATCATCTCGATCCGGAGCGCGTCGATCACGATGTCCTGGCTGGCCGACAGGAACGCCACCAGCACGCCCGCCGCCACCACGCTGCCCGGATCGAGGGACGGGTCGGTGAAGGCCATCGCCGCGATCGCGCCCGCAAGCCCGAGCTGGATCGGTATCAGCCAGCCGCGCCGCCTGCCCAGGCGAAGCGGCGGGCTGATGCGGTCGAGCGCCGGCGACCACAGGAATTTCAGCGTGTAGGCAAGCCCGATCAGCGAGGTCAGCCCGATCGCGCCCAGGCTGACCTCGCTTTCCGAGAACCACTGGCGCAGCGTGAAGCCGGTGAGCGGCAGCGGGCTGCCGGCCGAGAACCCAAGCCCCAGCATGACCACGATGCGGCGATCGGCATAGGCCCGGAAGGCAGCGGCGAAGCGGGCGGCGGTGCGTGGCGTCATCCGGGCCAACCTCGCGGGCGCCGCCGCGCCGGGTCAAGCAGCTGCCGCGCCCTGGATCGCACGGAGCGCCCAGCCGTGGCAGGGCCGAGGAGGCTGCCCTGCCTTGCGGCAGTGCCGCAATCCGGCTAATCCCGCCCGCGTTCGTTCTGCCACCGGCGGCCGGCCTCTGCCCCGCCCCAGTTCCGGGAAGCACACACGCATGGCCCGTTCCAAGATCGCGCTGATCGGCGCAGGCAACATCGGCGGCACGCTCGCCCACCTGGTCGGGCTGAAGGAGCTCGGCGATGTCGTGATGTTCGACGTGTTCCCCAACATGGCGGCCGGCAAGGCGCTCGACATCACGCAGTCGGGCCCGGTCGAGGGGTTCGATGCCGTGGTCGCGGGCAGCGGCGACTACGCCGCGATCGCCGGTGCGTCGGTGGTGATCGTCACCGCCGGCATCCCGCGCAAGCCCGGCATGAGCCGCGACGACCTGATCGCCACCAACGCCAAGGTGATGGCCGAGGTCGGCGCCGGCATCCGGGCGCACTGCCCGGACGCCTTCGTGATCTGCATCACCAACCCGCTCGATGCCATGGTCTATGTCCTGCGCGAGAAGTCCGGGCTGCCGCACAACAAGGTGGTCGGCATGGCGGGCGTGCTCGATTCGGCACGGCTCCGGACATTCCTCGCGCAGGAATTCGCCGTCTCGGTCGAGGATGTCACGGCCTTCGTGCTGGGCGGCCATGGCGACACCATGGTGCCGCTGGTGCGCTATTCCACGGTCGCCGGCATCCCGGTTCCCGACCTGGTCGGGATGGGCTGGAGCACCGCGGCGAAGATCGAGGCGATCGTGCAGCGCACCCGTGACGGCGGCGCCGAGATCGTGAAGCTGCTGGAACGCGGCAGCGCCTATTACGCGCCGGCCTCCAGCGCCATCGCGATGGCCGAGAGCTACCTCAAGGACAAGAAGCGCGTGCTGCCGTGCGCCGCCTGGCTGACCGGCCAGTACGGCGTCAGGGATCTTTACGTCGGCGTGCCGGTGGTGATCGGTGCCGGCGGCGTCGAGCGCGTGATCGAGATCGCGCTCGGCGCGGACGAGAAGGCGGCCTTCGACAAGAGCTGCGGCGCGGTGCGCGACCTGATCGAGGCAGCGAGGAAACTGGTGGGCTGAACGAGGTGCCTGCCGCCCGCGCCGGATATGCCGCGCTGCGCGGCCTGATCCCCGAGGCCGTGGACGGCCTCGGCGCGCTCGGTCGCGCGAGCCACCATCCCGATCTCGATGCCGGCCTCTTGGAACTGGTCGATATCCGCGCCTCGCAGATGAACGGCTGCGCCTATTGCCTGCAGCTGCACGCGAACCGGGCGCAGCGGCACGGGGTGGCGGCGGGGAAGCTCACGCAGGTCGCGGTCTGGCGCGAATCCGGCCTGTTCAGCGACCGCGAGCGCACCGCGCTCGAGCTGGCCGAGGCGCTGACCCGGCTCGATCCCGCGCACGGCCTCGCCGAGCCCCTCTATGCCGCGGCGCGCCAGGAGTTCGGCGAGGCGGCACTGGCTGCGCTGGTCGCCAAGATCCTGGTCATCAATGCCTGGAACCGGCTGATGGTCGCCTATCGCATCGCCCCGCCCGAGGCAGAGGCATAACGGCCGCCGACCGGCCAGGGAGCAGAGCCGCACGATGAACATCCACGAATACCAGGCCAAGGAACTGCTGGCGAAATACGGCGTCGCCGTGCTGAAGGGCGGCGTCGCCTGGACCCCCGACGAGGCGGTGAAGGTTGCCGAATCGCTCGCCGGCCCGGTGCGGGTGGTGAAGGCGCAGATCCATGCCGGCGGCCGCGGCAAGGGGCGCTTCGAGGGCGATGCCTCGGGCAAGGGCGGCGTGCGCGTCGCCAGGACCCTGGACGAGGTGCGCGCGAGCGCCGAGGCGATGCTCGGCAAGGTGCTGGTCACCAAGCAGACCGGCGCGGCCGGGCGCAAGGTGCGCAGGGTGTATGTCGAGGATGGCTGCCGGATCGCGCGCGAACTCTATCTCTCGCTGCTGGTCGATCGCGCCCGGGGGCGGGTGACGATCGTCGCCAGCACCGAGGGCGGCATGGAGATCGAGGAGGTCGCCGCCCGCCACCCCGAGAAAATCCTGCGCGCTGCGATCGACCCCGCCACCGGCATTTCCGGCTTCCACGGGCGGCGGCTCGCGTTCGGGCTTGGCCTCACGGGCAGGCAGATCGGCACCTTCGGCAGGTTCATCGAGGCGCTCTACGCCGCCTTCGTCGGCCTCGACTGCGCGATCATCGAGATCAACCCGCTGGTGGTGACCGAGGAAGGCGAGGTGGTCGCGCTCGATGCCAAGGTCTCGTTCGACGACAACGCGCTCTATCGCCACCCCGAGGTGGTGCAGCTGAAGGACGAGGGCGAACAGGACGCCAAGGAGCTGGAGGCGGCGAAGTACGACCTCAACTACATCGCGCTCGACGGCACCATCGGCTGCATGGTCAACGGCGCCGGGCTTGCGATGGCGACCATGGACATCATCAAGCTCTACGGCGCGAGCCCGGCCAACTTCCTCGATGTCGGCGGCGGCGCCACCAAGGAGCGGGTGACCGCGGCGTTCAAGATCATCCTTTCCGACCCCAATGTCGAAGGCATCCTGGTCAACATCTTCGGCGGCATCATGCGCTGCGACGTGATCGCCGAGGGCGTGGTCGCGGCCGCGCGCGAAGTGGCGCTGAACGTTCCCCTCGTGGTGCGGCTGGAAGGCACCAATGTCGAACTCGGCAAGCAGATCCTGGCGAAATCGGGGCTTGCCATCGTCAGTGCCGACAACCTGGCCGATGCGGCCGAGAAGATCGTGCGCGCCGTGAAGGAGGCCGCCTGACATGGCCGTGCTGGTCGACGCCGAAACCCGCGTCATCACCCAGGGCTTCACCGGGGCGCAGGGAACGTTCCATTCCGAACAGGCGATCGCCTATGGCACCAGGGTGGTCGGCGGCGTCACCCCCGGCAAGGGCGGCGGCACGCACCTCAACCTGCCGGTGTTCGACACCGTCGCCGAGGCGGTGGCAGCGACCGGCGCCACCGCCAGCGGCATCTATGTGCCGCCCCCCTTCGCGGCGGATGCGATCCTGGAGGCGATCGACGCCGGGGTGGCGCTGATCGTCTGCATCACCGAAGGCATCCCGGTGCTCGACATGGTGCGGGTGAAGCGGGCGCTGGAGGGCAGCGCCTCGCGCCTGATCGGCCCCAACTGCCCCGGCGTGATCACGCCCGATGCCTGCAAGATCGGCATCATGCCCGGCCACATCCACCGTCGCGGGCGGATCGGCATCGTCTCGCGGTCCGGCACGCTGACCTACGAGGCGGTGGCCCAGACCACCGCGGCCGGGCTTGGCCAGAGCTCCTGCGTCGGCATCGGCGGCGATCCGGTGAAGGGACTCGACTTCGTCGAGGTGCTCGACCTGTTCATGCACGACCCCGAGACCGAGGCGGTGATCATGATCGGCGAGATCGGCGGCCAGAGCGAGATCGACGCCGCCGAGTTCCTCTCGAAGCACCCGAAGCGCAAGCCGACGGTGGGCTTCATCGCCGGCGCCACCGCCCCGCCCGGCCGGCGCATGGGCCATGCCGGGGCGGTGATCTCGGGGGGCCGGGATACCGCCCAGGCCAAGATGCAGGCGATGGCCGAGAACGGCATCGCGGTGGCCGACAGCCCGGCAAGCCTTGGCCGCACCATGCTGAAACTGCTGCGGGGCTGAAGCGGCGGGCGGCCTCGGGCGGCGGCCTCTGGCGGCGGCCTCTGGCGGCGGCCTCGCCAGGCGCGTGCCGGCCGGTGCCGCGGTTAATTGGCATCCGCCGATATGTGTATAGTCCGCCAGGTTGCGACCGAGAGCCCGGCCTTTGCCTGGGCGACGTGCTTTGGGAAACATCGCGATGCCAACGCTCGACCTCGACACCTTCCTCGACGGCCTTTCCAGCGGCGAGGCCCTGCACCTGGCCGGCCTTTATGATGCCTGGTCGGCGGACCCGAAATCGGTGGCGCCGGGCTGGGCCGGGCTGTTCGGCGCGCTGGGCAATGGCGGGCTTCCGGTGGCGCCGCCGGCTTCCGGCACCGGTGCGGGGGCGGCTGCCAGCGCCGGCGCGGTGCGGGCCGCCACCACCGACAGCATCCGCGCGCTGATGCTGATCCGCGCCTATCGCGTGCGCGGCCATCTGGAGGCGACGCTCGATCCGCTCGGCATCACCGAGATCGCGCCGCACGCGGAACTCGACCCCGCCACCTACGGCTTCGGCGAGGCGGACATGGACCGGCCGATCTTCATCGACCACGTGCTGGGGCTGGAGAGTGCCAGCCTGCGCCAGATCGTGAAGATCCTGCGCGAGACCTATTGCGGCTCGATCGGCGTCGAGTTCATGCACATCCAGTCGCCCGAGCAGAAGGACTGGATCCAGCGCCGGGTCGAGGGCGCGCCGTGGCTTTCCGCGTTCGATGCCGGCGCCAAGCGCACCATTCTGGAAGACCTGACGCACGCCGAGGGCTTCGAGACGTTCTGCCAGAAAAAATATGTCGGCACCAAGCGCTTCGGCATCGAGGGCGGCGAGAGCGCGATCGCGGCGCT
>JADYYZ010000068.1 GCA_020853405.1 Acetobacteraceae bacterium | reverse complement strand
GGGCCGCCGACATCGTGGCCGCGGCGACCACCGCGACCACGCCGATGATCACCGCCGATGCCGTCGCGCCGGGCACGCATCTGTGCCTGGTCGGCGCCTTCACGCCGGCGATGGCCGAGGCCGAGCCGGCCCTGCTTGCCCGGGCCGCCCTGCTTTACGCCGACGACCGCGCCAGCGTCCTCGCCAAGGGCGGCGAGGTGTTCCAGGCGATCCGCGACGGCGTCATCGCCGAGTCCGCCCTGCGCGGGGGGCTTGCCGAACTCTGCGCCGCGCCGCCGGAACGGCCGGACCAGGCGATCACGGTCTACAAGGCGGTGGGGTTCGCGGCCCTCGACCTGATCGCGACCGAACTGGCGCTCGGCCGGGCGTAGCGGCGCCGACATGGCCGACGTGGTCGTGCTGGGCAGCTACAATCTCGATCTGGTCGCCACTGTGCCGCGCTTTCCCGCGCCCGGCGAGACGCTCCGCGCGACCGGGCTGCTGCGGGGGCACGGCGGCAAGGGATCGAACCAGGCGGTGGCCGCCCGCCGCGCCGGTGCCGCCACCGCTTTCGTCGGCGTGCTGGGCGCCGACGACGCAGGCGCCGCGGCGCGGGCCATGTGGCAGTCGGAGATGATCGAGGCGCTGGTCAGCGAGCATCGTGACCTGCCGACCGGCACGGCGCTGATCCTGGTCGCCCCGTCCGGCGAGAACCAGATCGTCGTGGTTGCCGGCGCCAACGAGGCAGTCACCGCGGCCGAGGCGGCGCGTGCCGCGGGCGCGGTGCGGCAAGGCGCGGTCGCTCTCGCCCAGCTCGAGACGCCGCCGGCCGCGAGCCTCGGCTTCTTCACCGCCGCCCGTGCCCGGGGTTCCAGCACGCTGCTGAACACCGCGCCGGCGGTCGCTGCGCTGCCGCCGGCGCTGCTCGCTGCCACCGATATCCTGGTCGCGAACGAAGGCGAGGCAGGGTTCTTGTGCGCGATGCCGCCGGCAACGCCACCGACCCGGCTCGGCCCACTGCTCGCGGCGCGCGCCGCGAAGGCGGCGGTGATCACCTGCGGTGCCGATGGCGCGTGGCTGTTCGCGCGCGATGCGGCGCCGGTGCACCAGCCTGCCGCCACGGTCAGTGTGGTCGACACCACCGGTGCGGGCGACTGCTTCGTCGGTGCCTTCGCCGCGGCGCTCGCGCGCGGTGCGGCGCCAGAGGAGGCGCTGGCGGATGGTGTTGCCGCCGGCTCCGCCGCCTGCACGCGCGCGGGCGCGATCGGGTCGGTTCCCGACAGGGCAGCGATCGCGGCAATGCGCACGGGGCTGCCGCCGGCGCGCAGCGGCTGACGGCCCGGTGTCGGCCTGCCGGGGGAAATCCGCTCGCGCGGCGGCAGCGCGGTGCCATCTCCGGTTGCTGGCTTGAAATCATCGCCCGCAGGGGTTTCACTGCCGGTGATCCCTTGCGCATCATCCTGCCGGTGCCGCAGGCCCGAGTGTACCGCCGCCCCCCTTCCGGGAGCCCAGCATGGCCAGTGTCATCGACTTCCTGAACACGATCTTCTGGGGCTATGTGCTGATCTACGGCCTGCTGGCGGTCGGCATCTATTTCACGCTCCGGCTGGGCTTCGTGCAGTTCGTGCATTTCGCGGAACTGTTCCGCTCGGTGCTGCGGGCGCCGAAGACCGATCGCGCCGGCATCACGCCGTTCCAGGCGCTGTGCACGAGCCTTGCCTCGCGCGTCGGCACCGGCAACCTGGCGGGGGTTGCGGTGGCGCTCTATCTGGGCGGGCCTGGCGCGATCTTCTGGATGTGGATGGTCGCCCTGGTCGGCATGGCGACCGCCTATGCCGAAAGCACGCTGGCCCAGCTCTACAAGATCACGGACGAGCACGGCGACTACCGCGGCGGGCCTGCTTTCTACATGGCGCGCGGCCTTGGCGTGCCGTGGGCGGGGGCGATCTTCTCGGTCTGCCTCGTGATCGCGTTCGGGCTGGTGTTCAACGCGGTGCAGTCGAACTCGATCGCCGAGGCGATGGAGGGTGCGTTCGCGGTGCCGAAACTGGCCACCGGCGTCGCCATCGCGGCGCTGACGGCGGTGGTGATCTTCGGCGGCGTCCGCCAGATCGCGCGCGTCGCCGAATACATGGTGCCGTTCATGGCCGGCGCCTATCTGCTGATGGCCGCCTATGTGCTGGCGACCCACCTCGGCCAGGTGCCGGAGGTGCTGGGCCATATCGTGCGCAACGCCTTCGGGCTGGAGGCAGCAGCCGGCGGCATGGCGGCGGCGATGCTGAACGGGGTGAAGCGGGGCCTGTTCTCGAACGAGGCAGGCATGGGCTCGGCGCCGAACATCGCGGCGGCGGCTACGCCCGAGCCGCACCACCCGAGCTCGCAAGGGTTCGTGCAGGCACTGGGCGTATTCATTGACACCATCCTGATCTGCACCGCGACCGCGGTGATGATCCTGCTGTCGGGCGTGCTGCAGCACGGCAACGGCGTTACCGGCATGCCGCTGACGCAGGCGGCGATGAGCGTGCATATCGGCGACGCCGGGCGGTATTTCGTGGCGGCTGCGATCTTCTTCTTCGCGTTCACCTCGGTGATCGGCAACTACGCCTATTCCGAGGCGGCGATGGTGTTCCTGGGCGCCGACGGCAAGGCGATGATCACGGTACTGCGGCTGGCCGTGCTGGCGATGGTGATCTGGGGCGCGCAGGAGGCGATCAGCGTGGTGTTCGATGCCGCGGACGCGGCGATGGGCCTGATGGCGAGCATCAACCTGATCGCGATCGTGCTGCTGTCGGGCACGGTGGTGCGGCTGACGCGGGATTATTTCGGGCAGCGCCGGGGCGGCGAGCCGGCCTTCGTGCTGGAGGACCACCCGGGCATTCCCGGCGAGGTCGACCATGCGATCTGGGGGCGCGCGGGCTACCGTCCGGCCGGCTGACGACCGCCGCCGCGTGGCGGCGTGGCGACCGAGGCCAGGCGCATCGGCACCGCACCTTCCCCGTACCCGGCCGCCGCCATCGGGCCATCGGCGACGAACCCAAGCCGCGCCCACATCGGCTGGGTGGCGTGCACCGAAACCAGCCTGAGCTCGGCAAGACCCTGCGCCGCCGCGACCCGGCACAGCAGCGCCACCACCGCCGCCGCCAGCCCCTGTCCGCGAAGCGGCGGCAGGATCGCGACATCGTGCAGCAGCAGATGGTCGGGCGATTCAGGAAGCCGAAGCGGCACGCTGCCCAGCGCCGGCGCCGGGCCGGCCCAGGGATGGGCGAGCGCGTAGCCGCCGACCGGGCGGCCCAACCGGCAGCCGGCCACGAAACAGCCGGCAGGGAACAGCGCCAGCCGGTCGGCGAATACCGAAAGCCCCTCGGGCGGCAGGGGGTTGTGGCTCTCGCGCTCGATCGCGGCGACCGTTTCCAGATCGGCAGCGACCATCGGCCGCCACGATGGCGTCATGCCCGCCCGTGGCAGTGCTTGTACTTCTTCCCCGACCCGCACGGGCAGGGCGCGTTGCGTGGCGTGCGATGCCAGGTGCCGGGATCGGCCGGATCGACACCCTGCGCCACCAAAGGCCGCGCCGGCCCCATGCGCTGCGGCTCGGCCATCTCCGCCCCCGCCTCGGCGTCCAGCGGCACGCCAGCATCGCCACGGCCATAGGTCACGCTGATGCCGTCGGTCGGCGGCGGCGGTGGCGGCGCCAGCTCGATGGTCGCCATCACGCTGGTCATGCGCTCGCGCAGGTCGCGCAGCATCGCCTGGAACAGGTTGAACGCCTCGGTCTTGTACTCGCTCAGCGGGTCGCGCTGGCCATAGGCGCGCAGGCCGATGCCCTGGCGCAGATAGTCGAGCTGCAGCAGGTGCTCCTTCCAGACATGGTCGAGAATGCCGAGCAGCACCTGCTTCTCGATCGCGCGCAGGCTTTCGGTGCCCCAGTTGGCGGCCTTCTGCGCGATCGTGCGGTCGGCCGCCTCCTCCAGGCGTTCGCGGATCGCGGTCTCGTCGATGCCCTCCTCGGCGGCCCACTCGACCACCGGCAGGTCCTGGCCGAGTGCCCGCCGCACCGCGGCCTGGAGGCCCCCGGCATCCCACTGCTCGGGCATCGCGTTCTCGGGGATGGCGTCGGCCACCATCTCGGAGACGACCTCGTGGCGCATCTCGGCGACGATCGCCGAGACATCGTCGTCGCGCATGAAGGCGCGGCGCTGCGAGTAGACCTCCTTGCGCTGGTCGTTCATCACGTCGTCGTAGCGCAGCAGGTTCTTGCGCATGTCGAAGTTGCGGGCTTCGACCTTCTTCTGCGCCCGCTCCAGCGCCTTGTTGATCCAGGCGTGCACGATCGCCTCGCCCTCCTTCAGGCCGAGCCGGCGCAGGATGCTGTCCATGCGGTCGGAGCCGAAGATGCGCATCAGGTCGTCTTCGAGCGACAGGAAGAAGCGGCTGCCGCCGGGGTCGCCCTGGCGGCCCGACCGGCCGCGCAGCTGGTTGTCGATGCGCCGGCTCTCGTGGCGCTCGGTGCCGATCACGAACAGGCCGCCGGCGTCCTTCACGACCCTGCGCGCTGCCTCGACCTCGTCGCGGATGGTCTGGGCCTTCCGCTCGCGCTCGGCCGGATCGCTCACCTCGGCGAGCTCGCTCCGGATACGATAGTCGGCATTGCCGCCGAGCTGGATGTCGGTCCCCCGCCCGGCCATGTTGGTGGCGATCGTCACCGCGCCGGCCGCGCCCGCCTGGGCGATGATCTCGGCTTCCTGTTCGTGGAAGCGCGCGTTCAGCACGCTGTGCGGGATGCGCTTGCTGGTCAGGATGTTGCCGATCAGCTCCGACTTCTCGACCGAGGTTGTGCCGACCAGCACCGGCTGGCGGCGGTTCCTGCATTCCTCGATCAGGCTGATCACCGCCTCGTATTTCTCGCGCGCGGTGCGGTAGACCTCGTCGTCCTCGTCCTTGCGCGCGACCGGCACGTTGGTGGGGATCTCGACCACGTCGAGCTTGTAGATCTCGGCGAACTCGTCGGCCTCGGTCAACGCCGTGCCGGTCATGCCGGCAAGCTTCGGGAACAGGCGGAAATAGTTCTGGAAGGTGATGCTGGCCAGCGTCTGGTTCTCGGGCTGGATCGTGACGTGCTCCTTCGCCTCGATCGCCTGGTGCAGGCCCTCGCTCCAGCGCCTGCCTTCCTGCATGCGGCCGGTGAAGGGGTCGATGATCACCACCTTGTCGTTGCGCACGATGTAGTCGACGTCGCGCTGATAGAGGGTGTGCGCGCGCAGGCTCTGCTGCACGTGGTGCACCAGCGTCACGTTCTCGGTGTCGTACATCGCGCCCTCGCCCTCCAGCAGCCCGGCTTGCTGGAGTGCTGCCTCGGTCGCCTCGTTGCCGGCCTCGGTCAGGGTCACGGTGCGGAACTTCTCGTCCTTCTCGTAGTTCGCTTCTGTCTTGGCGAGCTCCTTCACCAGGGTGTCGACACGGCGATAGAGGTCGGAGGAATCGTCGGCGGGGCCCGAGATGATCAGCGGCGTGCGCGCCTCGTCGATCAGGATGCTGTCGACCTCGTCGACGATGGCGAAGTTGAAGGCGCGCTGCACCAGGTCGGATTCGGAATGCTTCATGTGGTCGCGCAGATAGTCGAAGCCGAACTCGTTGTTGGTGCCGTAGGTGATGTCGGCGGCATAGGCCTCGCGCCGCTGGTCGTCGGACAGGCCATAGACGATGGTGCCGGTGGTCAGCCCCAGGAACCGGTAGATCTGGCCCATCCACTCGGCGTCGCGCCGGGCCAGGTAGTCGTTGACGGTGACGATGTGCACGCCCTTGCCTTCGATCGCATTCAGGTAGGCAGGGAGCGTCGCGACCAGGGTCTTGCCCTCGCCGGTCTTCATCTCGGAGATCATGCCGGCATGCAGCACCTGGCCGCCGACCAGCTGCACGTCGAAATGGCGCTGGCCGAGCGTGCGCCTGGCGGCTTCGCGCACCACCGCGAAGGCTTCCACCAGGATGTCGTCGAGGCTGGCGCCGGCGGCGATCCGGTCGCGGAATTCCTGGGTCCTGGCGGCGAGCGCCTGGTCGGACAGGGCCGCGATGGCGGGTTCCATCGCGTTGATTGCAGGCACCTTGCGCTGGAACTGCTTCAGCGAACGGTCGTTCGCGGAACCGAAAATCTGTCGGGCAAT
>JADYYZ010000067.1 GCA_020853405.1 Acetobacteraceae bacterium | reverse complement strand
CGCTGGCGCCGATCAGCTGCGCGCTGGTCGCGAGTTCCGGCGTGCTGATCGCGCGCAACCTCGAAGGCGGGCAGCTGGCCTGGTTGCTGGGGTTCGCTGCCTTCCTGGCGACCGCCTTCAGCAGGACCCATCCGCTGCTGCCGCTGGCCGCGGCGGCGGCACTCGGCGCGGTGTTGCTGTAGGCGCGGCATTCCCGATCGAGCCGGGCGCCCCGGCGACGAGGCCGCCCGGCAGCGCCGCTCAGTCCACCGTGATCCCGGCCTTGCGGATCACCTCGGCCCAGCGCGTGCGTTCGTCCGCGATCAGTTGGGCGAAGCCCGGCCCGTCCATCATCGAGGGCTCGGCTCCCTCCTCGCGCAGCCGCTGCACCACCAGCGGTTCGGCCAGCGCCCTGCGCATCGCGTCGGTCAGCACGTCGCGGATCGGTGCCGGCGTGTTGCGCGCCACCAGCAGGCCGTACCAGGCAGTCGCCTTGTAGCCGGGCACCCCGGCTTCCGCGATCGTCGGCAGGTCGGGCATCACGCGGGCACGCTCGGCCCCCGTCACCGCCAGCGCCCGCACCTGGCCGCCATTGATCAGACCGACCACCGAAGGCAGCGTGGTGACCATGAAGTCGATCTGGCCGGCGACCACGTCGGTCAGCGCCGGCCCGGCGCCACGATAGGGAACGTGGATCGCCTCCTGCCCGATCATCTGCAGCAGAAGCGCCGCGGCGAGGTGGCTGGCCGAGCCGTTGGAGGCCGAGCCGTAGGTGATCTCGCCCTTGCTCGCCTTGATCTCGGCCAGCAGCTCGGGGAAGGTCTTGGCCTTGCTCTTGGAGCCGACCACGACCACCAGCGGCGCGTCGGCGACCAGCCCCAGCGGCTCCAGCGCGGTCGAGGGATCGACCCGCATGTTGCGGAACAGCGTCGGGTTCACCGCCATCGGGCCGTGGTTGCCCATCAGGATCGAGTAGCCGTCGGGCGGCGCGAGGGCGACGTTCTCGGTGGCCAGGTTGCCGCCGGCGCCGGGCCGGTTCTCGACGATCACCGGCTGCTTCAGGATGCCCTGCATCGCAGCCGCGAGCGTGCGCGCGATCAGGTCGGTGCCGCCGCCGGCGGCAAACGCCAGCACGATGCGGATCGGCCGATTGGGGAAATCGCCTGCCGATTGCGCCATTGCCGCAGCGGGAAGAAGTGCGGCCGAGGTCAGCAGCGTGCGACGCGCGATCATGGTCCTCTCCCTTACTCCGCCGCCTTCCGGACGGCCTGGTGTCCCGCCCAGACATGGCGGGGGATCAGCAAAGTACCTTCAAAAATGCGCCGCGCGGTGCGCATCACGCCGGCCCAGGCGACATCCGCCTCGCCGTCCAGCCCCAGCAGAATCTCCAGCACGCCGGCCGGGTGCGCGATCCCGACCGCGCCGTCATGCACCCGCGCCAGCGGCTGCGCCACGGTGCCCGAAAGCCGCGCCGCCGCGGCGATCGCGATGCCGCCGGTCACCGCCAGCGTCCGGTGCGTCTCGTGCGGCGTCAGGTAGCGCACGGCAAGTGTTGCGCTGTCCGACCGGCCGAGCAGGCCGACCTTCGGGATCACGCTGTCCCTGACATCGCCGAGGCCCATGCGAAGGCCCGCTTCCCGGCGCAGCGCCTCGATGCGCGCGAACATCGCCCGGTCGGCATCGAGCACCGCCGGGGCGGCAGCAACGTCGGCACCGACCGCCGCGCCCTCCAGCAGCAGCATCGGCATCGCACAGTCGATCAGCGTCACCGCGATGCCGTCGATCGTCTCGGCCCGCGCCCCGGTCGGGAACAGTTTGCCGGTCTTGGCACCGGCGATCTTGCGGAACCGCAGCTCGATCGGCGCCGCCGTGCCGTTGACGCCGGGAATCGCGGCATCGCCCTCGTAGGTCACGCGCCCGCCGGGGGTCTGCACCAGCGCCTCGATCAGCGCGCCGGTGTTGCGGTTGCGGATACGCACGGTGGTGGTCGGATCGCCCGCGGCAACCAGCCCGGCCTCGATCGCAAACGGGCCGACGCCGGCCAGCATGTTGCCGCAGTTGGGCCTGGTATCGACGATCGGCCGGTCCACCGCCACCTGCGCGAACAGGTAATCGACATCGACGCCGGGTTCGCCCGCGCGGGAGACGATCGCGACCTTGCTGGTCTGGTTCCAGGTGCCGCCGATGCCGTCGACCTGCAGCGGGTGCGGGCTGCCCATCGCGGCCAGCAGCACGGCATCGCGGGTCGGCTGGTCGGGGGGCAGGTCATGGCCGAGGAAATAGGGGCCACGGCTGGTGCCGCCGCGCATGATCACGCAAGGGATGGGGGTTTGCATCGGATTCTAGCGCTTCGGTTTGCCCGCACGCGGTGCCGGCGCGCGCGACCTGGCCGCCGGCTTCGCCGCCTCGCGCGAAGCCGGTGTCGGCGGCATCCGCCCTTCCGCCTTGGCCTTGGCGCGCAGGCCGGAGATCGAGGCGCGCGAGGACAGCTGGTCGGGATCGCACATGAGCTCGATCAGCGCCGGCTTGCCCGATGCGGCCGCCCGCTCGAACGCGGGGGCGAACTCGGCGGTCTTCGTCACCGTCTCGCCGTGGCCGCCGAAACTCTCGATGAACTTCGCGAAGTCGGGGTTGGTGAGCGAGGTGCCGGAAACGCGGTAGGGATAGTCGCGCTCCTGGTGCATGCGGATGGTGCCGTACATCTGGTTGTTGAACACCAGGATGATCGGGTTGAGGCCATGGTGGAAGGCGGTGGCGATCTCCTGGCCGGTCATCAGGAAGCCGCCATCGCCGACGAAGGCCACCGTCATGCGCCCGGGCTTCAGCACCTTGGCCCCGATCGCCGCCGGCACCGCGTAGCCCATCGCGCCGTTGCACGGCCCGATATAGCGCTGCCGCGGCCCGAGATTGAGGAAGCGGGTCGCCCAGCCGGAGAAATTGCCGGCATCGGTGGTCAGCACGCATTCCTCGGGCAGCAGGGATTCAAGGGTGCGCATGCAGGCGCCGAGATCGAGCGCGCCGGCATAGTCGGGCGGCGTGCGGCCTGCCTCGCGCAGCGCCCGGAGGTCGGAAGTCCATTTCGCCCAGGGCGCCCGCTCGATCGGCGCCATCGCCCGGGCGGCGGCGGCGAAGGCGTTGACGTCGGCCAGGATCGCAAGGTCGGTCTGGAACACGCGCGAAAGTTCCTCGGCCGCGGGATAGACCTGCACGATGGTGGCATCGGGCTTGGGGTGCGCGAACAGCGTGTAGCCCTGGGTCACGCTCTCGCCCAGGCGGTTGCCGACCGCCAGGATGAAATCGGCCTCGCGCGCACGCGCAACCAGTGCCGGATCGGGGCCGACCCCGATATCGCCGACATAGCTGGCCGAGCTGCCGTCGACGCACATCTGCCGGCGGAACCCGACCGCCACCGGCAGCCGGTTCGCCTCGGCGAAGGCACGGATGTCGGCCCTGCCGGCGTCGGTCCAGAACGCGCCGCCGCCGAGCAGCACCAGCGGGCGGCGCGCCTTCGAAAGCATCTCGCGCATCGCCGCGACCTGGGATGGCTCGCACGCAGGCTGCGCCACGGCATAGCGCGCGCCCGACGGCACCGTCACCTTGTCGAGCTGCATGCCTTCGGGCAGCGCGATCACCACCGGGCCGGGGCGACCCGATACCGCGACATGGAAGGCACGGTGCATGATCTCGGGCACGCGGTCGGCGTGCTCGATCTGCGTCACCCACTTGGCGATGCCGCCGAACATGCGGCGATAGTCGATTTCCTGGAACGAATCGCGGTCGGTCTCGTCGCTCGGGATCTGGCCGACCAGCATGATCAGCGGCGTCGAATCCTGCTGGGCGGTGTGCACGCCGATCGCGCCGTGGCAGGCGCCGGGCCCGCGGGTGACGATCGCGACCCCCGGCCGGCCGGTGAGCTTGCCGTACGCCTCGGCCATGTTCACGGCGCCCGCCTCGAAGCGGCAGGTGATCAGCCGCACCTGGTCGCGCACCTCGTAGAGGCCATCCAGCAGGTCGAGATAGGATTCGCCGGGCACCGCGAACACGGTGTCGGCGCCATGCAACGCCAGCTGGCTTGCGATCATCCGCCCGCCGCTGACCGGTGCGCGGGTCGCGACAGTCTTGGCCGTTCCGGTCGTCATGATCTCACCCGTTGTTGCCGTCGCGCACGGTTATAGGCGATCCGGGGCGGCGGCGGAAACCCGCCCGCCCAGCAACATCCAGGCGCTCGCCGCCAGCTGCAGCACCAGCGTCATCGACAGGGCGGCCGAGTAGCCCCGCGGGTCCCAGCCGCCGGCGGCGGTGCGCGGCCAGAGATCCAGCACCGCGCCGATCGCCGACTGCAGCAGGAACACCATCGTCAGCATGGTCGCGTTCATCGCGGTCGAGACGCGGCCGGTGAGCGCCACCGGGAAGGTCTGGGCGATCAGCGTGTAGCCGGTCGAGCCCGCCGATGCCGAGAACGCGAAGGCGGCCCACAGCAGCGGCAGGCCGTGCTGCGGGCGCAGCACCAGCAGCAGCTGCATCGCCGCGAGCGCTGCCATCGCCGCCTCCACGGCGCGCATCGGGTTCATGCCCCGTGCCGCGAGGCGGCTGGCGATCGCCCCCCAGGAAAGCGAGCCGGCGGCAAGCCCGGCCGCATACACGAACAGCACCTGGGCCCGCGCCTCGATCCCGAGCCCGGCGACATCGCGCAGCCACGGCCCCGCCCACAGGCCCTGCCAGGTGAAGTTCAGCGCCGACAGGATCGCCACCGCCGGCACCAGCCGCCAGAAGCGGGCGCTGGCGAAAATGCCGCCGACAGCGGCCACGACCGCGACCAGCGCGCTCGCCGGGCGCGCCGCCCCCGGCGGTCGGTCGGGCACCGAAAGCCGCACCCAGAGCGCGACCAGCAGCGCCAGCACCGCGATGCCAAGGCTGACGCCGCGCCAGTCGGTGACGCGAAGCGCAAGGCTTGCCGGCCAGGTGGCGGCAAGCCCGCCCAGGGCACCCAGGCACACGCAAAGCCCGTTCACCAGGGGCATGCGGGCGGGCGCGTACCACTGCGCCGTCGCCTTCATCACCGCCATCAGCGCCGCGGCGATCCCCACCCCCTGCACCAGGCGCCCGGCGGCCAGCAGCGTGAACCCGTCGGCCAGCGCGAACAGCACCGATCCGGCGGCGATGGCGAGCGCGAGCACGGTCTGCACCGTGCCCGGGCCGAAGCGGTCGAGCGCCACGCCGACCGGCAGCTGCGCGCAGCCGTAGGAGGCGAACATCAGGGCGGCGAGCAGGCCGAGATCGCCGGCCGAGAGGTTGAACTCGATCGCGATCTCGGGGCCGATCACGGCGGTGACGCTGCGCACCGCCTGGTTCAGGAAGCTGATCCCGACCAGCGGCAGCGAGACCCGCGCGAAGGTCCGCCCGAACCCCCGCGCGGGTGGTGTCACGGTTCGTCGCGAAAGGCGCGAAGTGCTGGCGAAAGGTCGGCGAGCGCTGCCTCGAACAGCGCCTTGCCGTGCGCGGGCGTGGCCAGCGACGGCTCGCTGCCGATCCGCCCGTCGGGATGCAGGCTGCGCAGGTCGATCGCATCGGTGAAGCGCCGGTGCGCCTTGGCCACCGGCGGCATGTTCACCCGCCTGATCGAATCGGGGAACAGGTGCTGCGTGAGCGAGACCTCGGCCGCGGTCGCGTGGCTGCCATCGCGGTCGCCGAACGCCTGTGCGGCATAGGCGCGCACGGATTTCTGGTCGTACCAGTTGTGCTGTACGCAGCGCACGCGCGGCACCTGGCCGCTGGGGTCGAGGCTCGCGGTCGCGTAGATCTCGCTGAAGGCCGCCGACAGCGGCGCGATGTTGCCGCCGTGGCCGTTGATGAAGAAGAACTTGCGCACGCCGTGCCGGGCCAGGCTGAACACATAGTCGGAAATGAAGGCGATCATGGTGCTGGGCCGCAGCGTGATCGAGCCGCTGAACGCCAGATGGTGCTGGGCCATGCCGATCGCGACCACCGGCCCGACCATCGCCTCGGTCGCCTTGCCGACCGCGATCGCCACCGCCTCGGCATTCAGCGCATCGGTGCCGATCAGGCCGTTGGGGCCGTGCTGTTCGGTGCTGCCGATCGGCACGATCACCAAGGGGTCCTTGCGGATCTGGGCCTCGGATTCGGCCCAGGTCATGAACGGGAGCTGCATGGGGCCGAGTGTCGTGCGAGACGCGGGCTGCGTCCAGCCCCGGCCGCCGCGGGGCGCGCCCCCTACTCCGCCGGCTGGGCCAGCGCGTGCGGGTGGGCGGCGGCCCGGCCGCCGGCCAGCAGCGTATAGACCACCGGCACGACATAGAGCGTGAACAGCGTGCCGAAACTCATGCCGCCGACGATCACCCAGCCGATCGCCTGGCGGCTTTCCGCGCCGGCGCCGACCGCGCTCGCCAGGGGCACCGCGCCCAGGATGGTCGCGAGCGTCGTCATCAGGATCGGCCGCAGCCGGAGGCTCGCCGACTCCTCGACCGCCGCCACCGTCGCCAGGCCCTGCTCGCGCAGCTGGTTGGCGAACTCGACGATCAGGATGCCGTTCTTGGTGATCAGACCGATCAGCGTGACCAGCCCGATCTGCGAATAGACGTTCAGGGTCTGGCCGGTGAGGAACAGCGCGAGCAGCGCCCCCGAGATCGCGAGCGGCACCGAGAGCATGATGGTGAAGGGGTGGATGAAACTCTCGAACTGGGCGGCCAGCACCAGGTAGATGAAGAACAGCGCCAGCACGAAGGTCAGTACCAGCCCCTGGCTGGTGCTGCGGAACTCGCGGCTCTGGCCGTCGAAATCATACTGCACGCCTGCCGGCAGGATGCGGTTCGCGGTCGCGACCAGGAAGTTCAGGCCATCACCCTGGGTGAAGCCGGGGGCCGGGGTGGCGGTGATCCGGGCGCTGCGCAGCTTGTTGAAGTGGTTGAGCTCGCGCGGCGCCACCGTTTCCTCGATCCGCGCCACATTGGCCAGCTGCACCAGCGTGCCATCGTTGGCCCGCACATAGATGCCGCGCAGGTCCGAAGGCTGGCTGCGGTCGGGCCGGTCGACCTGGACGATCACCTCGTACTGCTTGCCGTTCAGCTTGAACTGCGTGACCTTGCGCCCGCCCAGCATGGTTTCGAGCGTGCGCGCGATCTGCTCCTCGCTGATGCCCAGGCTCTGCACCTTGTCGCGTTCGACCACCACCCTGAGCTGCGGCTTGTTCAGGCGAAGGTCGGTGTCGAGGTTCTGAAGGCCGGGATAGTTCCGCGCCTCGGCCATCACCGCATCGACCGCTGCCTGCAGCTCGCTGTAGGGCCCGGTGGTCTGGAGCACGAAGTTCACCGGGCGCTCGATCGGGCTCTGGCCGAGCGAGGGCGGGTTCACGGGGAAGGCCAGCACGCCGGGGTCGGCGAAATACGGCCCGAACAGCGCCGCGGCGACCTCCTGCTGCTTCACCGTCCGCTCCTCCCACGGCACCAGGCCGGCGAACAGGATCGCCTGGCTGACCACCGGGAAGCCGGCCACCGCGAAATAGCGCGCGATCTCGGGCCGGGCCGACATCGCCTGCTCCAGCGGTTGCAGGTAGCGCGCGGTATAGTCGAGCGTCGCGCCTTCCGGCGCGATCGCGACGGTGATCACGAAGCCCCGGTCCTCGACCGGCGAGAGTTCGCTCCGCAGCACCTGCAGGAAGGTCCAGGAGCTCATCCCGGCCAGCAGCCCGACCGCCAGCACGACCGGGCGCACCGACAGCGCGAAGCGCAGCGACCGGCGATAGGCCGCGGTCAGCGCATCGAGCACCCGCTCGCCGAAGCGGAAGGCGGCACCGTGATGCGCGCCCGTCTTCAGCAGTTTCGAGCACATCATCGGCGACAGCGTCAGCGCCACGAACCCCGAGACGATCACGGTCGCGGCCAAGGTCAGCGCGAATTCCACGAACAGCCGCCCGGTGCGGCCCGACTGCAACGCCACCGGGATATAGACGGCGGCCAGCGTGAAGGTCATCGCCACCACCGCGAAGCCGATCTCGGCCGAGCCCTTCAGCGCCGCCTCGAACGGCTTCATGCCCTGCTCGACATGGCGGGCGATGTTCTCCAGCATCACGATCGCATCGTCGACCACGAGGCCGACCGCCAGCACCATCGCCAGCAGGGTCAGCGTGTTGATGCTGAACCCGAGCACGGCCATGATCGCGAACGCGCCGATCAGGCTGACCGGGATCGTCACCAGCGGGATCAGGGTGGCGCGCAGGCTGCGCAGGAACAGGAAGATCACCAGCAGCACCAGCAGCACCGCCTCGCCGATCACGGTGAAGACGTTGCTGATCGCCTTGTCGATGAACACCGCGCTGTCATAGGCGAGCTCGGCGCGCACGCCCTCGGGCAGCCGCCGCGCCAGTTCCGGCAGCGCGGCGTTGATGGCGCGGCTGACCGCGAGCGGGTTCGCCGTGCTCTGCTTGATGACACCGAGCGCCACCGCCGGCTGGCCGTTGAAGCGGGTGATCGCGCGCTCCTCCTCGGCCCCGATCTCGGCCCGGCCGATGTCGGAAAGCCGCACCAGGTAGCCGCCGCGGTCCGCGATCACCAGGCGCTGGAACTCCTCGGCGGTGCGCATGTCGGTCTCGGCGACCACGTTGAACTCGCGGTCGCGGCTTTCGACGCGGCCCGACGGCACCTCGACGTTCTGGCGGCGCAGCGCCCCTTCCACATCGGCCGGCGTCAGCCCGAAGCCGGCGATCCGCACCGGGTCGAGCCACAGCCGCATCGCGTATTTGCGGGCGCCGAAGATCCGCACCTCGGCCACGCCGTCGAGATTCTGCAACAGCGGCTTGGCGATGCGGTCGGCGATGTCGGTCACCGCCAGCGCATCGAGCCGGTCCGACGCGAAGGCGATGTAGATGATCGGCTGCGCGTCCGCCTCGACCTTGGCCACCACCGGCTCGTCGATCGCCTCGGGCAGGTTGTTGCGCACCCGTGCCACCCGGTCGCGCACGTCGTTGGCCGCGGCATCGGCGTTGCGGCTGACCCGGAAGCGCAGCGTGATCTGGCTTTTCTCCTGGCGGCTGATCGAGCTCATCACCTCGATGCCCTCGATGCCGGAAAGGCTCTCCTCGAGCGGCGTGGTGACGCGGCTTTCCACGATCTCGGCGCTGGCGCCGCGATAGCTGGTCTCGACCGTCACCACCGGCTCGTCGATGTTGGGGTATTCGCGCACCGGCAGCCGCTGCCAGGCGACCAGGCCGACCAGCACGATCATCAGGCTCATCACGGTGGCCAGCACCGGACGGCGGATCGAGATCTCGGAAAGGACCATCTCAGCCGCGCGGGGCAGGCATGGCGGCGGCGACCGGCGGCACCACCGCGACCGGGGCGCCCGGCTGCAGCTTCATCTGCCCCGCCGTCACCACCACGTCGCCCGCCGAAAGTCCCTCCAGCACCTGCACCATCGTGCCCTGGCGGATGCCGGTGACGACCGGCTGCGGCGCCGCCCTGCCCTCGACCACCTTCATCACCAGCACGCGCCCGCCGAAGGTGACGATGGCGGTTTCCGGCACCATCACCGCCTGCGGCCAGCTCTTCAGCGTCACGTTGACGCGCGCGAACAGGCCGGGGCGGAGCGCGCCGTCGGGGTTCGGCAGCAGCGCGCGCACCGCGATCGAGCGCCCGCCAGGGTCGATCGCCGGGTCGATCGCATAGACCTCGCCTGGAAACGCGCGGTCGGGGAAGGCATCGAGCCGAACCTCCAGAAGCTGGCCGACGCGAAGCGAGGCAAGCAGCGTCTCTGGCACCCGGAAATCGAGCTTCAGGGGATCGAGGCTTTCCAGGTTCACGACATCGGCGCCGTCGCGGACATAGTCGCCCGGCGACAGGCGGCGCAGCCCGACGATGCCGTCGAACGGCGCTTCGATACTGTATTTCCCGAGCCTTGCGCGCGCGAGTTCGACCGCCGCAGCGGTCGTGCGGGCCTGCGCGACCGCCTCGTCGCGGGCCCGCGCGCTGCCGGCCCCGCGCGAGAACAGCTCCTCCTGGCGGGCGGCGTTGGCCCGTGCCAGCACCGCGTTCGCCTCGGCGCTGGCGAGCTCGGCGCGGGGCACGCTGTCGTCCAGCTGGACCAGCACCGCGCCCCTGGCCACCGCCTGGCCCTCGGCGAACGGCAGTGCCGCGACCCGGCCCGCCACCTCCGGCCGGACCATCACGCTTTCGTTGCTGCGCAGCGTGCCGATGGCGGTGATCTCGTCGGCAAGCGGCCCCACGGTCACGGCGACCGCCTCGACCGGAATGCCGCCGGGCGGCCCGCCGGCCATGCCGGGCGGGGCGGTGGCAACGCCGTGCCGCTGCTGGAACTGCCACAGCCCGTAGCCGCCGGCGGCGAGGGCCACCAGCGCGACCAGCGCGACCACGGCGCGGCGCAGCCGGGAAGGCGGCGGGGCGACTTCGGGAGGCAGGCGGACCGGGCCGTGCATTGCGGCGGGAACTTAGTTTCGGGGCAGCACCCGCTTCAAGGCAGAACCGCAAGGGGCGGACGCAGGGCAGCTATGGCGGCCGGCCGACCGGGCGGCGCACCCGGCAGCGTACCGGGCGGCCTGCCGGGCGGCGTGCCGGGCGGCCTACGGTGCCCAGGCCGGCTTGCGCTTCTGGGCGAAGGCGGCCAGCCCCTCCCTGCCCTCGTCGCTGCCGCGCTGCAGCCAGGAATCGTGCGCGAGGTGCTGCAACCGGGCACCATCCAGCACCAGGCCGTTGGCGGCAAGCAGGCTGGCCTTGGTGCGCGCGATCGCGCCAGGGGCGGATTTCAGGATCTCGGCGACGATCGCCTCGCCGCGCGACTCCAGCGCGTCGGGTTCCACCACCTCGTGCACGAGGCCGATCCGGGCCGCCTCGGCAGCGTCGAAGCGCTCGCCGCTGATGCCGTAGCGCCGGGCATGGCGCAGCCCCATCGCCGCCACCAGGTGGGTGCTGATCGGCGACGGCGCGACGCCGACCCGCACCTCGGTCAGGCCGAAGATCGCATCGGAAGCAGCGATCGCAATATCGCAGCAGGCAACGAGGCCGCAGCCGCCGCCGAAGCAGGCGCCGTTGACCAGGGCCAGCGTCGGCTTGGAACATTCGTTCAGCGCCGCCATCGCCGCCGTCGTGCCCATGCTGGCGGCGAACGCCGCCTCGGGCGCGGCCTCGGCCATGGCGCGCAGCCAGCCGAGGTCGGCGCCCGCCTGGAAGTGCCTGCCCGCGCCCCTGATCACGATCACCCGGACCCTGGGGTCGGCGCCGAGCGCGCGTGCGCCTTCGGTCAGGGCGGCCAGCAGGGCGCCGTCATAGGCGTTGTTCACATGCGCCCGGTTCAGCGTGACGGTTGCCACGCCGCGCCCGTCGGTCGCGACCAGCACGGGTGGGGCCTGCGCGGCGGTCGGCGGGGCGCTCATTCGGCCGGCGCCGGCGGTGCGTGGCCCGGGCCGCCTGCCTCCAGCTCGGAAAGCCGCCGCGCCACCGCCCCGATCGGCCGGGTCAGCGGCGCCAGCAGCAGATAGAGCGCCGGCACCGCGAACAGCGTGACCAGGGTGGAAAGCCCCATGCCGCCGACGATCACCACGCCCAGTGCCTCGCGGCTTTCGGCGCCGGCGCCGGTGGCGGTGGCGATCGGCACCGCGCCGAAGATGGTCGCGATCGAGGTCATCAGGATCGGCCTGAGCCGCACCACGGCGCTTTCCACGATCGCATCATGCACGCTCCTGCCCGCCTCGCGCAGCTGGTTGGCGAACTCGACAACCAGGATGCCGTTCTTCGCCATCAGCCCGATCAGCAGGATCATGCCGATCTGGCTGAAGATGTTCAACGTGATCCCCTGCACGTGCAAGGCCAGCAGCCCGCCGGTCACGGCCAGCGGCGTCGAGAACAGGATGATGAAGGGGTGGATGAAACTCTCGAACTGCGCGGCCAGCACCAGGTAGACGATCAGCAGCGCGAGCCCGAAGGTGACATAGAGCGCGGTGGTGCTTTCGCGGAACTCCAGGCTCTGGCCGGCATAGGTGTGCCGCGCGGCGGCCGGCAGCACCTCGGCGGCATAGGCGTCCATGTCGTCCAGCGCCTGGCCGAGCGTATAGCCCGCCGCCGGGGTCGCGGTGACGGTGATGCTGCGGATGCGATCGGTGCGGTTCAGCTGCTGCGGCCGGGCGCGCTCCTCGATCCCGACCAGGTTCGAAAGCGCCACCAGCTGGCCACCCTGGCCGCGCACGAAGATGCTGGTCAGGTCGTGCGGGGTCGCGCGGTCCTCGGGCCGCGCCTGCAGCAGCACCTTGTATTCCTCGCCGTGATCGACATAGGCGCCGACCTCGCGCGAGCCGAGCATGGTCTCGATGGTGCGGCCGATCGCCGCGATCGAGACGCCGAGCTCGGCGGCGCGCCGGCGATCGACATCGACGCGATATTCCGGCTTGGTCTCGCGGTAGTTGCTGTCGAGGTTCAGCAGGTTCGGGTTCTGGCGGGCGCGGCCCATCAGCGCGTCGCGCCAGCGCACCAGCTCGTCGTAGTCGGGGCCCTGCAGCACGTACTGCACCGGCGCCTGGAACCCGGCCTGGCCGAGCGAGGGCGGGTTGAGCGCGAACGCCCGCACGCCCGGCACCGCCAGCACCTTCGGCATCACCTCCAGCGTCAGCGCCTGCTGCTTGCGCGTGCGCTGGTCCCACGGCGCCAGCCGCAGGAAGACGTTGGCGGTGTTCGACACCGGCGGCCGCTGGAAGCCGCCGACATTGGCCTGCACGATCGTCACCTCGCCGCGCTCGACATAGGGCAGCAGCAGGTCCTCGATCTTCCGCACGTGCTCGAGCGTGTAGGCGATGTTCGCCCCCTCGGGCGCGGTGATCGGGATCACGACGATGCCGCGATCCTCGATCGGCACGAACTCCTTGGGGATGGCGTTGAACAGCAGCAGCGCGAGCGAGGACATCGCGACCGCCCCGCCCAGCGTCACCAGCGGTGCCCTGAGGCAGGCCAGGAGCGCCCGGCGAAAGCCCCGCTGCACGGCGTGGAAGGCCGGTTCGGTGAAGCGGGTGATGCCGCCTTCCTGGCCGTGCGGCTTCAACAGCCGCGAACACAGCATCGGCGTCAGCGACAGCGCCACCAGCGCCGAGAACACCACCGAGGCGGCGAGCGCCAGGCCGAATTCCGTGAACAGGCGCCCGACATTGCCTTGCATGAAGCTGATCGGCACGAACACCGCGACCAGCACCAGCGTCGTCGAGATCACCGCGAACGCGATCTGGCGGCTGCCGCGCCAGGCGGCCAGCAGCGGCGGCTCGCCCTCCTCGATCCGCCGATGCACGTTCTCC
The DNA here is from genome assembly GCA_020853405.1 of Acetobacteraceae bacterium. Taxonomy (GTDB): domain Bacteria; phylum Pseudomonadota; class Alphaproteobacteria; order Acetobacterales; family Acetobacteraceae; genus JADYYZ01. The sequence goes on along the minus strand of JADYYZ010000067.1, from coordinate 5,573 downwards.
AGCACCACGATCGCATCGTCGACCACCAGCCCGATCGCCAGCACGAGGCCGAGCAGGGTCAGGATGTTGAGCGAGAAGCCGAGCGCCCCCAGCGCGATGAACGAGCCGATGATCGAGACCGGGATCGCGATCGTCGGGATGATGGTGGCCCGCCAGCTGCCGATGAACACGTAGATCACGCCGACCACCAGCACCACCGCGATCGCCAGCGCGTGGAACACCTCGTAGACGGCCTGGGCGATGAACAGGCTTTCGTCGTAGCCGTAGACGATCTGCACGCCCTGCGGCAGCCCCGGCAGCACGCGCGCGACCTCGGCCTTCACCTCGCGCGCGACATCGAGCGTGTTCGCCTTCGACTGGCGCTGGATGCCGAGCCCGACCGCCGGCGCGCGCATGATGCGGAACTCGCCGCGGTCCTCCTCGGCGCCGATCTCGACGCGGGCGACCTCGCCCAGCAGGGTCTGCACGCCGTCGCGGCGGCTGACCACGACGGCGCGGAACTGCTCGGGCGTCGACAGCCTGGTGTCGGTGCGCACGGTGAACTCGCGCGCGCGCGATTGCAGCCAGCCGCCCGGCAGCTCGACATTCTCGCGCCGGATCGCGTCCTCGATGTCCTGCACGGTCAGGTTGCGCGCTGCCATCGCCTTGCGGTCGAGCCAGATGCGCATGGCGAAGCGCCGTTCGCCGGCGATCTGGATGCTGGCCACGCCCTGCACCGTCGACAGCCGGTCGTACAGATAGGTGCGGGCGATGTCGGTGAGTTCGAGCGGCGTGTGGCGGTCGCTGGTCAGCGTGATCCACAGGATCGAACGCGCATCGCCATCGACCTTGGCGATCACCGGCTCGTCGACCGTCTCAGGCAGGCGGTTGCGCGCCCGCGCGACGCGGTCGCGCACGTCGTTGGCGGCGGCATCCACCGGCCGCGACAGCAGGAACTCGATGGTGACCTGGCTCCGTTCGTCGCGGGTCAGGCTGGTGATCCGCTTGATGCCCTCGATGCCGGCGACCGCCGCCTCGATGATCTCGGTCACCTGGCTTTCCACGATCGGCGCCGAGGCGCCGCGATAGGTGGTGGTGACATTGACGATCGGCGGGTCGATGTCGGGCAGTTCGCGCACCGGCAGGCTGCGGAAACTGGCAAGCCCCAGCACCACCAGCAGCAGCGAGACGACGATCGCGAAGACCGGCCGCTTGATCGAAAGGTCGGACAGCACCATGGCGCGCGCCGGCTCCCCTTCAGCCGGCCCTGGGCGCCCAGGTCTCGGTGACGTCGACCGCCACCCCGTTGCGCAGCCGCTGCAGGCCGCGCACCACCACCCGGTCGTCGGCGTTGAGCCCCGACAGCACCTCGACCTCGCCGGGAAGGCGGGCGCCCAGCCGCACCTCGATGCGCTCGGCGCGCCCCTGGCGCACGGCGTAGACGAACGCCTTGTCGGCCACCGGGTCGATCGCGTCCTCGGGGATGATCATGCCATCGGCGCGCTGCTGCACGGTCAGTTCGACATTCAGGAACAGGCCCGGGCGCAGCGCGCCGTCGGCATTGTCGAACTCGCTGATCAGGCGCACCGCGCGGGTTGCCGGGTCGATCCGGGTGTCGATCACGGTGACCGCGCCCTCGAAGCGGCGCGAGCCGAAGGCGGCGCTTCCGGCGGTCACCGCCATGCCCGGCGAAAGCCGCGCGATAAAGAGTTCCGGCACCGAGAACTCGATGCGCATGCGCGACAGGTCGTCGAGTGTCGTCACCACCGCGCCCGGCGGAACCAGCGCCCCGAGCGAGACCTGGCGGATGCCGACCCGGCCCGCGAAGGGGGCGACGATCTTCATCTCCTCGATCCGCGCCTGCACCTGGCGCACCCGCGCCTCGGCGCCGCGGGCGCCTGCCTCCAGCTGGTCGATCCGGGCTTCCGCCACCGCCTGGGTGGGGCGAAGCGCGCGCGCCCGCGCCAGCTGCTGGCGGGCGTCATCGAGGCTGGCGCGTGCCTGGTCGAGCTCTGCGGTGACCTGCTGGCGATCGAGCTCGACCAGCACGTCGCCCGCCTTCACCGCCTGGCCTTCCGAGAAATTGATCGCCGCGACGATGCCCGAGATGCGCGTGGTCACGGTCACCGCCTCGCGCGCGCGCGCGGTGCCGACCGTCTCAACCCGCTCGGTGACCGTCGCGGTGCGCACCGGCGCCACCACCACCGGCACCCCGGCGGGGGCGCCGGATCGTCCCTGCTGGGCGGCATTGTTGCGCGAAAGACCCAGGAGCTGGGCCGGCGGCGGCAGGCCGACCTGCGAGCCGTAGACCTGCCACGCCGCACCCGCCCCGGCCAGCGCCGCAAGCACCACAACCTGCGTCAGCATTCGCATGCAGTCATCCCCACCCGGCGGGCGTCGGCCGCCGGCTGCCTCCCCCAGATGGCATCAACGAAAGTTGATGGCAATGCAAGGAAGCAATGAAAAGCGTGACCTGCGACGGCTGCAACTCTTTGTTACTTGTGCCGCGCGGCGGCGCCGATTTGGTGCAGCGCGGCGAAAACACGACCCGGCAGCGCCGGCATTTCAACCCCGGCCGCACCCGCCGCCGCCAGCGCATCGGCAAGCGCGTTGAACACCGCGCCAAGGCCGCCGGCACAACCCGCCTCGCCGCTGCCCTTCATGCCGAGCGGGTTGGTGGTGCAGGGGGTCGGTCGGTACGACAGGCCGAACGAAGGCAGGTCGTCGGCGCGCGGCAGCGCGTAGTCCATCAGCGAACCGGCCAGCAGCTGGCCGCCGGCGGGATCGTAGGTCTGGTCCTCCAGCAGCACCTGGCCGACCGCCTGCGCGACCCCGCCCTGCACCTGGCCATCGAGCAGCGCCGGGTTGATCACGGTGCCCATGTCGTTGACCGCGACGTAGCGCTCGAGCCTCAGCGCGCCGGTCTCGCGATCGAGCGAGAGTTCGGCGACATGGCAGCCATTCGGGTAGTTCGGGACCGGCTGGCGATGGTGCACGGTCGCTTCCAGCCCGGGGTCCTCGCCCGGCGGCAGCCGGGCCGGGTCGAACGCGGCGGCGGCGATCTCCGCAAGCCCGATCCCGCGATCGGTGCCGGCCACCACCATCCGCCCGTCGTGGCGTTCGATATCGGCCTCGGCGGCTTCCAGAAGGTGGGCGGCGATCCGCCTCGCCTTGGCCTCGATCACCAGGGCGGCGCGCACCAGCGCAGCCCCCCCCACAGTGACCACGCGCGAGCCGCCGGTGCCGCTGCCGGCGATGGTGAGGTCGCTGTCGCCCTGTACCACCAGGATACGCTCCATCGCGACCCCGAGCCGGTCGGCCAGGATCTGCGCGAGCGCCGTGGCGTGGCCCTGGCCGTTCGACTGGCCGGTGGTGGTCAGCACCACCGTGCCATCGGCGCGAAACGCGACGCCGACCCGCTGGTCGCGCATGCCCGACGGCTCGACATACATGCAGACGCCCCACCCGAGCACCTGCCCGGCGGCGGCCGCTTCCGCCCGGCGCGCGGGCAGCCCCGCGTGGTCGGCGCGGGCCAGTGCCTCGCGCAGGATCGCCGGGAAGTCGCCGCTGTCGAACACCTGGCCCTGGGCGTTGGTCCACGGCATCTTCGCGGGCGGAACCAGGTTCTTCAGGCGCAGCGCCACCGGATCGATGCCGAGCGCCTGCGCCGCCGCATCGACCGCCGCCTCGATCGCCAGCGAGGCTTCCGGCTTGCCGGCGCCGCGATAGGCATCGATCGGCACGGTGTTGGTATAGCGCCCCTCGACGCTCACGTCCTGGCAGGGAATGGCGTAGCAGCCGGTGACGATCCGGCTGCCGTAAAGCGTGGGAATGCCGGGGCCGGCGCGCGTCGCATAGGCGCCAAGATCGCTCATCCAGCGGAAGCGGAGCGCGGTGAAGCGGGCATCGGCATCGATCGCCAGTTCCAGCTCGGTCTCGTGGCCGCGCCCGGCATGGTCGGCCAGCATGCACTCGGCCCGCTCGGCCAGCCATTTCACCGGCCGGCCGAGCAACCGCGCCGCATGCGCGAGCGCGATGTGTTCGGGATAGGCGTTGATGCGCCCGCCGAAGCCGCCGCCGACATCGCCGGTGCGCACCCGCACCGCGGAGAGAGCAAGGCCGAGGGCCGCGGCAAGGTCGGCCTGCAGCTCGTGGGCACCCTGCGTCTGCGCCAGCATCTCGAGCCGGCCGGCACCGCCATCCCACTCGACCAGGAGCGCGCGGGGTTCCATCGGGAACGGCACGACGCGGTTGTGGTGCAGGCGGTGGCGAACGATGCGCGCGGCGGCGGCGAAGGCGCGATCGACCGCCTCGGCATCGCCCTCGCGCCAGGTGAAGGCGGGCTCGCCCTCGGCAAAGCCGATCCGGGCCGGCAGCGCCTCGTACTCGACCAGAACCGCCTCGGCCCCGTCGCGGGCGGCGGCGCGGGTCTCGGCCAGCACCACCGCGACGGTCTCGCCGACATGGCGGACGAGGCTCGTCAGCGCCGGGCGCGAGGGCCAGATGACGCCCGCGATCGGCTGGGGGCAGGCCTGGCGGCGCACGCCCGCGGCATCGAGGTCGGCGCCGGTGAGGACGGCGACGACGCCAGGCACCGCCCGCGCCGCCCCGGTCGCGATCGCGACCACCCTTGCATGGGCGTGCTGGCTGCGCACGAACCACGCATGCAGCTGGCCGGGGCGGACCACGTCGTCGAGGAACTGACCCTGGCCGCGAAGCAGGCGCGGATCCTCGGTGCGGGGAACGCTCTGGCCGATGCCGAATTTCATGCCACCAGTGTCGCCGATTGTTTCATCCGGCGCACGCCCCGACCGGTGCCGCAGGCTGGGGCGCGCGGGTGTGATGGTCGGTCACACGCTGGAAGGCATGGCCCAGCCGGAACAGCGTGATCTCGTCGAATGGCCGCCCGGCGAGCTGGAAGCCCGCGGGCAGCCCGCCCGACGTGAAGCCGCAGGGCACCGACAGCACCGGCAGGCCGAGATAGTTGAAGGGCCGCGTGCAGCGGATCAGCCGCGTATGCGCGAACGAAAGCGGCACGCCGGCTTCGGTATCGGTCTCGGCCCGCGTCGGCACGCTCTGGCCGATCGCCGGCACGAACAGCGCATCGGCGTGCGCGAACACTGCCTCGCTGAACCGGGCGAGGTGGTGGGCGCGCAACGACAGCGCCTCGAGATAGCGCACCGCCGGGATGTGCAGCCCCGGCTCGGTCCGCTCGAACAGGTTGCGCGAATAGTCGCCGGCGCGGCTTGCCATCTGCCCGCGATGGATCGTCGCTGCCTCGACCACGCTGACCAGCCCGCCGAGATCGAGCAGCGCCTGGCCGTCGGGGATGCGCACGGAAACGATTTTCACCCCGAGCCGGCGGAACTCGCCGAGCGCCGCGTCGAGCAGCGCCTGCACCGGCGCCTCGACCTCGTCGAAGAAGAAGGTCTCCGGCACGGCAAGCGTCATGCCGGCGGCAGGGGCATCGATGCCGATCGCATAGTCGGGCACGCTTGCGAACACGGCGGTGGGATCGGCGGCGTCGGGGCCCGCCAGCACCGACAGCAGCCGCGCGCAGTCCTCGACCGTGCGCGCGAGCGGGCCGACGCAGT
>JADYYZ010000066.1 GCA_020853405.1 Acetobacteraceae bacterium | reverse complement strand
GCCCGATGACGATTCGCTGCGCCAGCGCCCGCGGCAGGCCGGCGGCAAGGATCTTCCGCGCGGTCACGTCGGTGTCATAGGGCACGCGCACGTAGGTCAGCCGCCCGCGCGCGGAATCGAGCAGCCCGTAGCAGGCGGCGGGGTTGCGGTCGCGCGGCTGGCCGACCGCGCCCAGCACGGCAAGCCAGCGCCGCTGCGCCAGCAGCGGCATCGGCCTGCCATCGACCGGCACGTGGTGCTGCGGCAGCGAGGTGCTGCCTTCGTTGAACAGGGCGGGGATGTGGGTGTGGCCGCAGAAGATCAGCCGCTGGGCGGTGGCGCGGAAACTCTGGAACGCCTCGCGCGGGCTCAGCACATAGATCCAGTCGGCCGGGTCGCAGGCACTGGCGTGCACATAAAGCCGGTCATCCTCGTTGAGGTCGAGCGGCAGGTCGGCAAGGAATCTCCGATGCGAAGCCAGCAGCTGGGCACGGGTCCAGACGATCGCGGCGTGCGCCACCGCGGTCATGCTGTCGGTCTCGGCGATGGCAGCGGCATCGTGGTTGCCCTGGATCGCCAGCGCGCCGTCCTCGACCATCGCGGCGACCCGTTCCACCACCCATGCGGGGTCGGGGCCGTAGCCCACCAGGTCGCCCAGGAAGATGAACCGGTCGACGCCGGCCCGCCCCGCGTCGGCGAGGCACGCCTCCAGCGCCTCGCGGTTGGCGTGGATGTCGGCCAGCAGCGCCGTCAGCATCCAGCCCCGCTACCCCAGCACCTTGACCAGGATCACCGCGATCGCGATTGCCAGGATGCCGACCCCGATGAACAGCAGGGTCGTCAGTGAGCCTCGGCGCATGGCAGGATTCCCTTCTGCCTGGTGGAAGGCGGGGCGCGCACGCCCGGCGCACGCCGCCCGCCACCCGGTTGCGCGCCTCTCTCAGTCGGCCTCGGCTGCCGCGCCGGCGCGTCGGGCGCGGCAGTGCCATGGGTCATGCCGGAGGCTTCATGCCCGGCGTCGCTAGCCCTTGAAGATGTCGCGTTTGTATGTCTCGGGCACGAAGAAGATGCCGATCACCACGGTGCCCAAGGCGACAACCACCGGATACCAGAGGCCGAAATATATGTCGCCGGTGGCCGCCACCATCGCGAACGAGGTCGGTGGCAGGAAGCCGCCGAACCAGCCATTGCCGATGTGGTAGGGCAATGACATCGCGGTATAGCGGATGCGGGTCGGGAAGAATTCCACCAGCGCCGCCGCGATCGGGCCATAGACCATGGTGACGTAGATCACCAGCAGCGTCAGCACCGCGACCATCCGCCAGGCCTGCATCGTACCCGGGATCACGGTCTCGGTCCGGACGATCGTGGGGTCGCCCGCACGCGGGTAGCCTGCCGCCACGGCGGCATTCGTGAAGTTCGTGATGTTGGTGCCAAGCGCGGGTGCGATCGCCACCTCGGTGCCGTTGAAGGTGACCTTGGCCGGCGAACCCGCCGGCCCGGGCACCAGCTCGTAGCGGATGGCGGCGCGTGCCATCGCCACCCGCGCGACATCGCAGGGCGCGGTGAACTGGCGGATGCCGACCGGATCGAACACCGACCCGCAGCTCGCCGGGTCGGCGGTGACCTCCACCTTCACCGTCTCGATCGCGGTGGAAAGATGCGGGTTGGCGGTCTGGGTCATGTAGTGGAACAGCGGGAAGTAGGTCAGCGCCGCGATCAGGCAGCCGGTCAGGATCACCGGCTTGCGGCCGATCCGGTCCGACAGCGTGCCGAACAGGATGAACCCGCCGGTGCCGAGGATCAGCGACCAGGCGATCAGCACGTTCGAGGTGAACAGATCGACCTTGAGGATGCTCTGCAGGAAGAACAGCGCATAGAACTGGCCGGTGTACCAGACCACCGCCTGGCCGGCGACCAGCCCGAGCAGGGCGAAGATCACCACCTTCAGGTTGCGCCACTGGCCGAATGCCTCGGAAAGCGGGGCCTTCGACAGCGACCCTTCCTCCTTCATCTTTTTGAAGGCAGGGCTTTCCTGCATCTGCATGCGGATATAGACCGAGACCGCGAGCAGCACGATCGACACCAGGAACGGGATGCGCCAGCCCCAGGCGCGGAACGCCTCCTCGCCGACCTGGATGCGCACGAACAGGATGACGAACAGCGACAGCAGCAGCCCGAGCGTCGCGGTGGTCTGGATCCACGAGGTGTAGAAGCCGCGCCTGCCCTGTGGCGCGTGCTCGGCGACATAGACCGCCGCCCCGCCATATTCGCCGCCCAGCGCCAGGCCCTGGGCCATGCGCAGCACGATCAGCGCCACCGGCGCGATCCAGCCGATGGTGTCGTAGCTCGGCAGCAGGCCGACCAGGAAGGTGGTGGAGCCCATCAGCAGGATGGTGATCAGGAAGGTCGCCTTGCGCCCGATCAGGTCGCCGAGCCGGCCGAAGAACAGCGCGCCGAACGGGCGCACCAGGAAGCCGGCGGCGAAGGCCAGCAGCGCGAACACGTTGCGGGTGCTGACATCGAACGCACTGAAGAACTGCGCGCCGATGACCACCGCGAGCGAGCCGTACAGGTAGAAGTCGTACCACTCGAACACGGTGCCCAGCGAGGAGGCCAGGATGACCTTGCGCTCCTCGCGGGTCATCGGCCGGCTTCGAACTTCCCCGCTGGGGGCGGCAACGTTGGCATTCATTGGCGAACCCTCCAGTGGTGGGACGGCCGGCGCGCGGCGAATCCTTCTTGCGCAGCCGCAAAAGAATGCCCAAGGGGAACGAAAGCTTCGCCCTGCGTCAATAGGGCAAATGCCGCCCGTTCAGTCATTTTGCCGCCGCCACCACCACCGCGGGGGCCGCCACCAGCGGGATGCGGAACGAGAAGGTGGCGCCATGGCCGGGGGCGCTCGCGACCCAGATCAGGCCGCCGAAATGCTCAAGGATCTGGCGGGTGATCGGCAGCCCGAGGCCGGTTCCCTGCGGCTTGTCGGTCAGCACGTTGCCGGCCTGCTGGAACCTCTCGAAGATGCGCTCGTGGTACTCGGGCGCGATCCCGACCCCGTTGTCGGCGATGTCGACCCGCAGGAACCCGTCCTCGGCCCAGGCGCGCACGGCGACCAGGCCATCGGCCTTGTCGCAGAATTTCACGGCGTTCGAGACCAGATTGACCACCACCTGCACCAGCCGGTCGGGATCGACCGCGACCTCGGGCAGGTCGTCGGCGATGTCGGCCTCCAGCCTTGTGCCCTGGGCGCCTGCGAACAGCCCGCTGGTCGCGGCCAGGGCGCGCTCCAGGATCGGCGCCGGCCGGTGCGGGGCGATCTGCCACTCGGTGGTGCCCGCCTCCATCTTGGCGAGATCCAGGATGTCGTTGATCAGCCGGCTCAGCCGCTCGCTCTCCTGGGCGATGATGCCGACGAATTCCTGGCGCTGGTCGGTGTCGAGGTCGGGGTTGTCGCGCAGGATCTCGCTGAACGAGCGGATCGAGGTGAGCGGCGTGCGGATCTCATGGCTGACCGTCGCCATGAAATCGTCCTTCATCTTGTCGAGTTCCTGCAGGCGCAGGTTGGCGGCGCGCAGTTCGGCGCTGGCGGCCTCGAGTTCGCGCGACTTGCCTTCCAGCCGCCGCGCATAGACCACCAGCTGCGATGCCTCGTCGAGCAGCCGCGTCACCTCGTCGATGTCGTGCATCTCCTCGCGCAGCACCGAGGCGACCATGATCCGGGCCGAGGCGGCGCCGATCGCACCCGCGAGCTCGCGCTCGACGAAGGAGACGGCGGCGGAATCGGCCTGGGTGTGGTGGTCGAGCCGCCGGCCGGCAATCGCGGCGAAGCGCAGGATCGCGGCATCGGCCCGCGCCTCGCCCATGAAACGGACCAGCAGCGCCCACAGCTCGCCGATGCTCGCGCGCCCGCTCCAGTCGCGCCCGCTGCCGGCGGAACGGCGGAAGACATCGACGAAGCGCACGGCCTGGCTGCGCTCGATCACCGACTGCGTGGTGAACAGCGAAACGCCCGCCAGCAGCGAGGTGTTGACAAGGCTGCTCCAGATCGTCGCGTGCGTGATCGGATCAAGCCCGGCCAGCCCGAACAGCGCATAGGGGCGAAGCAGGCCGACGCCGAACAGCCCGTGCTCGACGAAATCGCCGCCGACCCAGCCGGAGCGCGCGAAGGCGGGCAGTACCAGCGTATAGAGCCAGACCAGGAGCCCGCCGAGCAGGGCGGCGATGGCGCCGGCCTTGGTCGCCCCCTTCCAGTAGAGCCCGGCAAGGATCGGCGGCGCGAACTGAAAGGCAGCGACGAACGACACCAGCCCGATCGTGACCAGCGCATAGGAACCGCCGATCGTGCGCGCGTACATGTAGCCGAGCAGCAGCACGATCACGATCGTGCCGCGCCGGATCGCCACCAGGATGCCCGCAAGATCGGCCCGTTCCGAAAGGTGCAGCCGCCCGATCCGGAGCAGCAGCGGCATCACGAGGTCGTTCGAGACCATGGTCGACAGCGCCACGCTCTCGACGATGATCATGCCGGTTGCCGCCGACAGCCCGCCGATGAAGGCCAGCAGCGCCAGCAGCGGCTGGCCCGCCTGCATCGGCACCGTCAGCACGAAGGTGTCGGGATCGACCGCGCCGCCCGGAAACAGCAGCTGGCCGGCAAACGCGATCGGCAGCACGAAGATGTTGATCAGCAGCAAATACAGCGGATAGAGCCACATCGCCGTGCGCAGGTGGCGTTCATCGACATTCTCGACCACCAGCACCTGGAACTGCCGCGGCAGCACCACGATCGCGCCCATCGCCAGCACCGTCATCGCCACCCAGCTGACATTCGCGGCCGGGCCGTCGATGATGAACAGCCGGCTGAGCGCCGCATCCGCCGCCGCGCGCGAGAAGATGTCGGCGAAGCCGTCGAACATGATGAACGTGACGAACGCCCCGACGACCAGGAAGACCAGCAGCTTCACCAGCGATTCGAAGGCGATCGCCGCCACCATGCCCTCGTGGCGCTCGCTCGCGTCGATGTGGCGGGTGCCGAACAGGATCGCGAACGCCACCATCGCCAGCGTCACGTAGAGCTCGGTGTCCTGGAACATCGAGACGCCGGCGTGGCCCGCCGGCAGCACCACCTCGGGGTAGTTCAGCAGCACCGCGAAACTGGTCGAGATCGCCTTCAGCTGCAGCGAGATGTAGGGAAGGATGCCGACCACGGCGATGATCGTGACCAGGCCGCCGAGCTCCGAGCTCTTGCCGTAGCGGGCGGCGATGAAGTCGGCGATCGAGGTCACCCGGTTCTGCTTGCTGATGCGGATGATCTTGCGGATCACGACCCAGCCCAGCACGAAGGCGAGCGTCGGCCCGAGATAGATCGGCAGGAAGCCGACGCCGCTGCCGCTCGCCCGCCCGACCGAGCCGTAGAACGTCCATGATGTGCAGTAGACCGCGATCGACAAGGTATAGACGTGCGGCGTGGCGATCACGCTGCGCCGCGCATCGGCACGGTTGTCGCCGTAGTAGGCGATGGCGAACAGCAGCGCGAGATAGCCGAGCGCGATCACGATGATGGCGGTGCCGCTAGGCATCGCGCGCCGCCTCCGCGCCGGCCTCGGGTCCGCCGGATGCCGTTGCGCCGTCCGGCGGTGCGGCATCGGCATCGGGCACGATGCGCACCGCGACAAGTGCCGCCAGCGCGATCAGCAGCGCCCAGGCGGCGAACAGATAGAGATAGAGCAGCGGCACGCCGAGCACGCGATCCTCGCGGTTGAACACCGCCAGCACCGGCGGCACCAGCAGCACGACCCCGAGGATGAACAGCGCGACCAGGCGTTCGTGCGTGGTGTTGCGCCGGATCACCAGGCCGCCCCCGCCCGCCCGTCAGCCGCCGGGCGGCCCGGCGGGCCTCGCCAGCGCCGCCGCCACGCGGTCCATCGCATCCTTCGTCGCGAACGGCTTGGTGATGTAGTCGTCGGCCCCGAGCGCCCTTCCCTTCTCGCGCTCGACCTCGCGGCCGCGCGCGGTCAGCATGATGACGCGCACGTCGCGCCACTCCGGCGTCGTCTTCACCCGCTGGCAGACCGTGAAGCCGTCGAGCTTCGGCATCATCACGTCGAGCAGCACGACATCGGGCTTCTCGCGCGCGATCTCGGCCAGCGCCTGTTCGCCATCGGCGGCGGTGCGCACCGCGTAGCCGGCCTTCCGCATCAGGAACTGCAGCGACAGCAGGATGTTGGGTTCGTCATCGACGATCAGGATCCGCGCCGGCGGGGCGCTGCCCGGAGCGGCGGGTCCCGGGGGAGGATCCCCCGGCGGCAGATCGGCCGGACCGGCCATGGCGTTCACCGTCTCCTCGACTGTCGCTCCCATGGCCGCGCGGCCAGTTCCGCCATGGAAGCACCCAACGCGCGGTTCCGGCTAGAGCCGATTCCCCATCCCGCCGGCCCCGACCCCGCTCAGCGCGCCCGCTTCTCAAGATTCCAGGCCACCGGATAGAAGGTGGCGCGGATACCGGAAATCTCGCGGCGCCAGGCGCTGGCCTGCTGGAAGATGCCGGTGTTCACATAGGGCACCACCTCGAAATAGCGCAGCTGCAGCGCATCCGCCGCGGCGCGGGCGGCCCCGGGGGCGGTGGCGTTGAAGTAGGCGGCGCGCAGGCGCTCCAGCTCCTGGTCGCACGGCCAGCCATACAGGTTGCGGCCGTCGCAGGTGGCAACCAGCGGCGTGTTCGTGAGCACGCTGGCGAAGGTGAAGCCGCCCCAGGTGGTGAAGGCGAGGTTCCAACCCGGCAGGCCGGGCCCCACCGGCCCCTTGTTGTTGCGCCGCGTCACCAGGGTCGACCAGTCCATCGTCTCGACCTGCACGTTGGCGCCGATCCGGCGCAGCGCATCGGCGGTCAATAATGCGATGGCGTGGATCGAGGGCTGGTCGGCGGGATCGAGCAGCACCAGCGGCTCGCCGCGATAGCCCGCCTCGGCCAGCAGGCGCTTCGCGCGCTCGGGGTCGGGGCGCGACCACTCGGCGATTCCTGCCTGGCTTTCCAGCGGCGTGCCGCAGGTGAACAGCGAATGGCATTCGCGGCCAAGGCTGGGGTCGGGGGTGGTGGCGGCGATGAACTCCGCCTGGTCCAGCAGCGCCAGCAGCGCCTGGCGTGCCTTGGGCTTGTCGAAGGGCGGCTGAAGGCTGTTCGGGCGCACATGCCCGACCGTGCCCAGCGTGTTCAGGACCCGCACATCGACCTCACGGTTGCGGCGCAGCAGCGGCACGAGGTCGCTTTGCAGCGTCTCGATCACGTCGATCTCGCCCTTGGCGATCGCCTGCGCCTGGGTCGCGGCGTCCGGCAGATAGACCCATTCCACGCGCGGGATGTGGGCGATCTTGGCGCCGGCATAGCCGTCGGGCGCGCCCTCGCGCGGCACATAGGCGGGGTTGCGGCTGAACACGACACGGTCGCCCTGGCGGTGCTGGTCCGCCTCGAACCGATAGGGGCCGCTGCCGAGCGTCGTGCGCACCTGCTGGAACGGGTCGGTCGCGGCGTCGGCGGCGCGCATCACGAACGGCGCCAGCACCGGCGAGGACAGCGCCTCCAGCACCGGGCCGAACGGTTCCTTCAGCACCAGCACGATGGTGCGCGCATCGGTCGCGGTGAAGCTCGCGACCCGGGCGAACAGCACCTGGCCCGCGGTGACCCGCACCGCCCAGCGCCGGATCGAGGCCACCACGTCCTCGGCGGTCACCGGCGTGCCGTCGTGGAACGCAAGGTTCGCGCGCAGCGTGAAGGTCCAGGTCAGCTGGTCGTCGCTCGTCTTCCAGCCTTCCGCCATCTGCGGTTGCGGGTTCAGCCTGCTGTCGGTGGTCAACAGCACGTCATAGATCATCTGGCCGAGGTTCAGCGTGATCGCGGCCGAGGTCCAGATCGGGTCGAGCACGCGCAGATCGCCCGCCGGCGCCATGCGCAGAATGCCGGGATCGGGCTGCGCGACGGCCCCCACCGGAAGCAGCGCGATCGCGGCGGCGGCAAGCACACGGCGCATCAGAGGTCTCCGATCGGGTCGAGCGGCCAGATGGGCCGGCGCAGGTTGCGATAGGGCAGCGCCGGGTTGCGCGAGGCGATGCCGCCGGATTCGAACGGGATGAAGGCGCGGCTGCCGGGCTGGAAGGCAGCCCGGGTCGCATCCATGCCCTTGATCGCCAGCACACCGCACGCGCCCGCCGTAAGCCCGACCAGCCTCAGCTGGGCGGGATCGAGCACGTTGCGCGCGTGCGTGTTGACGAAGATGCGGACCTCCCCGGCGCGGAGCAGCGCCGACGGCCCCAGCGTGCCGCGCTGGCCGGTCGCATAGGGGCCGTCATTGACATAGACGCCAGGCGACAGCGCCAGCACCTCTGCTTCAAGCCGCACCGGCCCGCCGCCGAAGCGGGGGTCGATATGCCCGCCAAGGTCGAGCGTGAGCCGCGCCCCCACCCCCGCTGCGTGCGAAGCTGCCGCCGCCGCCTCGTCGCGAAGGCCGGCGACCACGATGCCGGGCAGGCCGGAGGCAATCAGCGCCGACAACATCGCGGTGGCATCGCCATAGGCGCCGCCACCCGGCGCATCGCCATAGTCGCTGATCACGATCGGGCCTGGCCCGGGGGGCGCGTTGCGGGCGGCAGCGATCGCCTCGTTCACGCTCAGCAGCCGGAAGGTTTCGCGCGCCCTGTTGTTCCAGGCGAAATCCATCATCCGCTCCGCCACCGCCTGGAATTTCCGGGCGCGCGGCGCGGCGCTGACGGCGGCGGTGGGGCCGGTGTGCCAGGAATCGGCAAGGCCGAAGCCGGACTGGATGCTGACCTCGTAGATCGCCGGGTCGTTCGCCTCCTCGGCGCGCGCCAGCGCCAGCGCCTCGTGCATCGGGCCGTGCCCCGCCTCGGTGCGGCAGGAATCGAAGCCGCGCAGAAGCGGCCTCCGCGCAAGGTGCACCACCGGAAGCTGGGCCGCGGCGAGCGCCCGGGCCAGCATCGCGGCCGCGCGCTGGCCAGCCTCGAAATGGTCGGTGTGGGGATGCGTGCGATAGGCGGTGATGGCGTTCACCGCCGCCGCCAGCCGGTCGGAAACATTGCCGTGCGGATCGAGCGTCAGCATCACCGGCACGCCGGGGCCGACCGCCTCGCGCACCGCCTCGGCCAGCACGGCGTCGGCGTCGTCCTCGTCCTCGGCGACCATGGCGCCGTGCAGCGCCAGCAGCACGCCATCCGGGCGGATCGCGCGGGCGCTGTCGTGCAGGATCGAGCGAAACGTGTCGAACGCGGCGCGCGCCACCGGCCCGGCCGAGGCAGGCGGCACCGACAGCGGCGTGTCGATTCGCCAGCCACGCTGGCCGGCCGCGGCCAGGAAGCCGCCCATCTCGGTGCGGGTGCCGGCGAAGCGGTCGGGCACGGCAGCGTCGCGAAACACACCCTGGCGCTCGAAATGCGAAAGTGGCGCCGAGAAGCGATTGAAACTGTTGGATTCATGCAGGCACGCAGCCAGCATCACACGGGCGTTCATCGGTGCAGGCGTTCTCCGCTCGATCGTCCGCCGCGGCGGCGTTTCAGCAACGATAAGGGTGTGCGCCCGCGCTGCCAACGCGGCAGCGGCCAGCCCGATCTATCGCCCTGCCTGGCGAAGTGCTGCCACCAGAAGGTCGTGCGGCAGCGCGTGCACCAGGCGCCCCTCGCGCCCGGTCATGGTCTCGGCCGCGACCATGGCGTTCAGGATCGCTTCCTCGGTCGCCTCGGCCGCCGCCTGGAACAGGTTCGTCATCGCCTCCGGTGCCAGCATGCGCACGTGGCTCACCGCCTCGCCCTGGCACACCGTGTTGGCGGTCGAGAACGCGATGAAGATGTCGCCGCTGCCGTTGGCGCCGATGCCGCCCACCCAGGCCAGCCCGGTCGTCGCCCGCCGCGCCAGGCGCTGGCACTGGATCGGCAGCAGCGGCGCATCGGTGGCGAGCACCACGATGATGCTGCCCGCTTCGGGGC
>JADYYZ010000065.1 GCA_020853405.1 Acetobacteraceae bacterium | reverse complement strand
GCGCGCTCGCCGTCGAGGCGGAACGGCATGGTGGCCAGCGTGCCGCGAGCCCAGACCGTATCCAGGTGGCCGGCGATCACGATCCGCCTGCCGGTCTCCGGCCCGATCCGGGCGATCAGCGTATCGCCGAACCCGTCGCGCCCGGCGATGCGGGTCAGATGCGCACCGGCGGCGTCAAGCTCGTGCTGTGCGCGCCCGATCAGGCGGTTGACGGCGGCGGGATCGGTGGTCGGGGTCTCCTCCAGCACCCAGCCCTTCAGCGTTTCCAGCATCGCCTCGGCGGTGCCGGGGTCGGTCCTTGGCATCAGGCGAAACCCTTCTTTCCAGCGGGCGCGGAGCATCCCCCCGGGGCCGAGCCTTGTCCAGCAACGGCCTGCCGCGCTAGATGCCGCAGCGCAACACGAGAAGGTGCCACCATGGCCGGTCTGTTCTTCGAGGATCTTTCGGTCGGGCAGTCGGCCAGTTTCGGCAAGACCATCACCGAGGCCGACATCCTGATGTTCGCCGCGGTGTCGGGCGATACCAACCCGGTGCACCTCAACGCCGAATACGCCGCCGGCACCATGTTCAAGCAGCGGATCGCGCACGGCATGCTCTCGGCCGGGCTGATCTCGGCCGTGCTGGGCACCCAGTTGCCGGGGCCGGGCACCATCTACCTCGCCCAGTCGCTGAAGTTCCGGGCGCCGGTGAAGATCGGCGATACCGTCACCGCCACGGTCACGGTCGCAAGCCTCGATGCCGAGAAGAAGCGGGCGACGCTTGCCAGCGTCTGCACGGTCGGCGGCAAGGCAGTGATCGAGGGCGAGGCCACCGTCATGGTCCCCTCCCGCCCGGCGTGACGCCAGAACTTTTCCGTGACTGGCGCGCGCTGCCGCCGGCGGCGCGCGGGGCGGCCGTGGCGCTGGGCAATTTCGACGGCGTGCACCTTGGCCATGCCGCGGTGATCGAGGCAGCGCGCGCGCCCGGCCGCACGCTGGCCTGCCTGACCTTCGAGCCGCACCCGCGCGAGTTCTTCCGCCCGGCCGATCCGCCGTTCCGGCTGATGCTGGCGCCGGAGAAGGCGGACGCGCTCGGCCGGCTCGGCGTGCGGCGCATTTTCGAGCTGCCGTTCGATGCCGCGCTCAGCCACCTGGCCGCCGAGGATTTCGTGCGCCAGGTGCTGGTCGGGGGGCTGGGCGTGGGCCGCGTCGCCTGCGGGCCGGATTTCGTGTTCGGCCACCGCCGCGGCGGCGACGTGGCGCTGCTCGGCCGGCTGGCCGAGGCGCACGGGTTCGAGGTGGCAATTGCCGCCCCCGTGATCGCCGAGGACGGCACGCCGGTTTCCTCGACCGCGGTCCGCCAGGCGCTGGCGGCGGGCGAGCTCGCTCGCGTGCACGCGCTGCTGGGGCGCGAGCACGTGATCGCCGGCGAGGTCGTGCATGGCGACAAGCTCGGCCGCACGCTCGGCTTTCCCACCGCCAACATCCCGCTCGGCCGGCTGATGTCGCCGCGCCATGGCATCTATGCCGTCAGTGCCGAGATCGACGGCGTCAGCGTGCGGGGCGTCGCCAATGTCGGCACCCGCCCGACGGTGCGCGAAACCCCGCCCATGCTGGAGGTGTTCTTCTTCGATTTCGCCGCCGACCTGTACGGGCGGCGGCTTGCCGTGCGGCTGCACCATTTCCTCCGCCAGGAGACTCGCTTTCCGACGCTTGCCGCGATGACGGAACAGATCGTGCTGGACGCGGCCGAGGCACGGCGTCTGCTTGACGCTTCCCCACCCGCCGCCTAATCGTTCGGCCCATGTTCCGGGGTGTACGCGGCACGCGAATTAGGATCCCGGTCCTCGCCTGAGGGCCGGGGGTTCAGCCCGCCGTACCCGTTGACCGCGGCAGACGCTGCCGCATGGATGTTCCCGCCATGACCGAC
Source organism: Acetobacteraceae bacterium (assembly GCA_020853405.1). Classification (GTDB taxonomy): domain Bacteria; phylum Pseudomonadota; class Alphaproteobacteria; order Acetobacterales; family Acetobacteraceae; genus JADYYZ01. The sequence continues at coordinate 1,928 of JADYYZ010000065.1, read as the reverse complement.
AGCCCCGCCCCTGCCAAGACCGATTGGCGCGACAGCGTCTTCCTGCCTGCCACGCCCTTTCCGATGCGGGGCGACCTGCCGAAGCGCGAACCCCAGCTGCTTGCACGCTGGGAGCAGACCGGCCTGTGGGCGCGCGTGCGCGAACAGTCGCGGGGGCGGCCGAAATTCGTGCTGCACGATGGCCCCCCCTACGCCAACGGCAACATCCATATCGGCACCGCGCTGAACAAGATCCTGAAGGACGCGGTGAATCGCGGCCGCCAGATGGCCGGCTTCGATGCCGATTGGGTGCCCGGCTGGGACTGCCACGGCCTGCCGATCGAATGGAAGATCGAGGAGCAGTATCGCGCACGCAAGCGCAACAAGGACGATGTCGACATCATCGCCTTCCGTGCCGAATGCCGCGCCTTCGCCGAGCACTGGCTGGGCGTGCAGAAGAACGAGTTCATCCGGCTCGGGTGCCTGGGTGATTTCGACAACCGCTACGCCACCATGGATTTCGCGAGCGAGGCGGTGATCGCCGGCGAGATCGGCAAGTTCCTGCTCTCCGGCGCACTCTATCGCGGGCTCAGGCCGGTGCTGTGGAGCCCCGTGGAACAGACCGCGCTCGCCGATGCCGAGGTCGAGTACCACGACCACACCAGCAGCACGATCTTCGCGCGCTTCCCGGTGCTGAAGGGCGCCGACCCGGCGATGTCGCTGGAAGGGGCAAGCCTGGTGATCTGGACCACCACGCCCTGGACCATCCCCGGCAACCGCGCGCTCGCCGTGGGGGCGGAGATCGAGTATGTCGAGCTGCTGGTCACCCACCTTGCCGATGGCGCGCGCGCCAGGGTCGGCGAGCGGCTGGTGGTGGCGCTGCACCTGGTCGACCAGGTCTGCCGCGAAGCCGGCATCACCGCGCATACCAGCCTCCGCGCCTTCACCGGCGCCGACCTGGTCGGCACGCTGTGCGCGCATCCGCTGCACGGGCGCGGCTATGATTTCGATGTGCCGGTGCTGGCCGGCGATTTCGTCACCACCGAGGCAGGCACCGGCATCGTGCACATCGCGCCGGCCGCCGGCGAGGACGATTTCCTGCTCGGCCGCGCCAACAATCTTCCTGTCGCCGAATTCGTCGGCCCCGACGGCACCTACATGGCGCACGTGAAACTGTTCGCGGGCCAGCACGTGTACAAGGTCGCTGGCCCCGTCTGCGCCGCGCTCGACGAGGCCGGCACGCTGCTGGCGCAGGGCAGGCTCGTGCATTCCTACCCGCATTCCTGGCGCAGCAAGGCGCCGCTGATCTTCCGCGCCACGCCGCAATGGTTCATCCCGATGGACGGCCCGCACGGCGTGCGCGCGCCGGCGCTGGCGGCGATCGCGGCGACGCGGTTCGTGCCGGAAGCCGGCCGCACGCGGCTTGCCAGCATGGTCGCCGCGCGGCCCGACTGGTGCGTCAGCCGCCAGCGCGCCTGGGGCGTGCCGATCCCGGTGTTCGTCGAGAAGGCGACCGGCGAGCCGCTGCGCGACCGGGCCGTGATGGCGCGCGTGGTCGAGGCCTTCCGCGAGCACGGCGCCGATGCCTGGTGGACGATGCCGGCCGCGCATTTCCTGGGTCCCGACCGCGACCCCGACGATTACGAGCAGGTGCGTGACATCGTCGAGGTGTGGTTCGAATCCGGCAGCACGCACGCCTTCGTGCTGACCCCCGAACGCGGCCTGCCCTGGCCCGCCGACCTCTACCTCGAAGGCTCCGACCAGCATCGCGGCTGGTTCCACTCCTCGCTGCTCGAAGCCTGCGGCACCCGCGGGCGCGCGCCCTACGAGGCGGTGCTGACGCACGGCTTCGTGCTCGACGAGCAGGGCCGCAAGATGAGCAAGAGCCTGGGCAACACGGTGGCGCCGCAGGACGTGATGGACCAGTACGGCGCCGACATCCTGCGGCT
>JADYYZ010000064.1 GCA_020853405.1 Acetobacteraceae bacterium | reverse complement strand
GGGCAGGTTGGCAAGCTCCGATCCGCCGGTGCCGCGCCCGGTTGGGTCGCCGCCCTGCGCCATGAAGCCCTCGATCACCCGATGGAACGGCGTGTTGTCGTAGAAGCCGCGCTGGGACAGCGTGACGATCCGCTCGCAATGCCGGGGTGCCAGGTCGCGGCGCAGTTCGATCACCACCCGCCCGTCCTTCAGGTCCATCAGGATGGTGTTCTCGGGCGCCGGTTGCGCCTCGGCCTCGGTGCTCATGGTCCCTCCAGCGATGATGGCAGGCAGCAGGCTGGCCGCCCGCAGCAGGCCGCGCCTGCCTTGGATGATGGGTCGGGATCTGGTCGTCATGAACTGCCTTTCGATGTTGCCTTGATCCTGGCCAGCAGCCGTTCGTGCACCGAGGGCGGCATGAAGGGCGAGACGTCGCCGTCGAGCAGCGCGATCTCCTTGATCAGGCGCGAAGCGATGAACTGGTGCTTCTCGCTTGCCATCAGGAAGACGGTCTCGACCTCGGGATCAAGCCGGGCGTTCATGCCGGTCATCTGGAACTCGTAGTCGAAATCGGAAAGTGCCCGCAGCCCGCGGATGATCAGGTTCGCGCCCTCGGCGCGGGCGAAGTGCAGAAGCAGCGAGCTGAACGGCTTCACCTCGATATGCGTGCCGTTGCGCTCGGCGATCGGGCCGATCTCGGCCCGTACCATCGCCGCGCGCTCCTCCAGCGAGAACATCGGGCCCTTGCCGGGATTGATCGCAACCCCGATCACCAGCCGGTCGACCAGCCGTGCCGCGCGCGTGATGATGTCGAGATGGCCGTTGGTGGGCGGATCGAAGGTGCCGGGGTAGATGCCGATGCGCAGACTCATTGCCCGGCTCCATTTCCATCCGACCCGCTGGCATCCGCCGCGCCGTCACCTTCGCTGTCGTCGCCTTCGGAATCCTCGCCGACCACGGGGAAGCAGCTCACCACCTGCTCGCCCTCGCCCAGGCGGAACACGATCACGCCACGCGAGCGGCGGCCGGTGATGCGCACCTGGTCGACCGGGCAGCGGATCACCTGGCCCTGGTCGGTGATCAGCACCACCTGGTCGTCCGGTCCGACCGGGAACGCTGCAACCACCGCGGTATCGAGGCCTGTGCCAAGGTTGGCGATTCCCTGCCCGCCTCTGCCGGTCACACGGTACTCATAGGCGCTGGACCGCTTGCCGAGGCCGTGCGCGGTGACGGTCAGGATGAACTCCTCGGCATCGGCGAGCTCGGCGATGCGCTCCGGCGAGAGGCTGATCTCCTCGGCCTGCTCGTCCGCTGCCTCCTCGGGCTCGTCGTCGGCCCCCTTCCAGGGCGCCACCCGAAGATAGGCGGCGCGCTCGGCCGGGTCCGCCTCGACATGGCGAAGGACGGTGGCCGCGATCACCTGGTCGCCTGGTGCCAGCCGGATGCCGCGGACGCCATCGCTGCTGCGCCCGGCAAAGACGCGAAGCTGGTCGTCGGTGACGTGGCAGCGCAGGGCCCGGCCGCGGGCGGTTGCCAGCAGCAGGTCATCGCCCTCGCGGCAGGTGACGACCGCGATCAGCCGGTCGTCGCCGTCGAGCTTCATCGCGATCAGCCCGTTCTGGCGCACATTGTCGAAGTCGGAAAGCCGGTTGCGACGCACATTGCCGGACTGGGTGGCGAACAGCAGGTAAAGGCCCGGCCAGAGGGATTCATCCTGTGGCAGCGGCAGCACGGCGGTGATCGCCTCGTCCTCCGCAAGCTTCAGGAAGCCGCGGATGGAGCGGCCCCTGGCCTGCGGCTCGGCCTCGGGCAGGCGCCAGACGCGGGTGCGATAGGCCATGCCGCGCGAGGAGAAGAACAGCACCCACTGGTGCGTGTTGGCGAGCAGGATGCGCGTGACCACGTCGTCCTCGCGCGTGGCCATCCCGGCACGGCCCTTGCCGCCGCGATTCTGCGCGCGATAGGTCTTGAGTGCGACGCGCTTGATCAGGCCGCCGCGGGTGATGCTCACCACCATGTCGGCCTGTTCGATCAGGCTTTCGTCCTCGACCTCGCCGTCGCTCTCCTCGATCGCGGTGCGCCGCGCTTGCGGGAATTTCTCGCGGATGGCGGCGAGTTCCTGGCGCATCAGGGCAAGCCGGCGCGGCCGGCTTGCCGCCAGCGCCAGCAGCTCGGCGATGCGGGTGCCGAGCTCGCTGAGCTCGCGCTCGATCGCCTCGCGTTCCAGTGCCGTCAGGCGGGCAAGGCGAAGGTCGAGGATGGCGCGTGCCTGGGCATCGGTGAGGCGGACGCGGCCGTCGAGGATCTCGTTGCCCTCTGCCTCGATCAGGGCCAGCAGCGGCGCGATCCGCTCGGCCGGCCAGGTCCGCGCCATCAGCGCGGCGCGGGCGGCGGCGGTATCGGCGCTGGCGCGGATCAGCGCGATCACCTCGTCGATATTGTCGACCGCGATGGCCAGGCCCACCAGCGCATGCGCGCGGTCGCGCGCCTTGTTCAGCTCGAACCGCGCGCGGCGCAGGATCACCTCGTCGCGGAAGGCAACGAAGGCTTCCAGCACATCCTTCAGCCCCATCAGCACCGGCCGGCCGGAATTCAGCGCCAGCATGTTCACGGCGAAGCTGGTCTGCAGATCGGTGCGCCGCCACAGCTGGTTCAGCACAACCTCGGCATTGGCATCGCGGCGGAGCTCGATCACCATCCGCACACCGGAGCGGTCGCTTTCGTCGCGGATGTCGGAGATGCCCTCGATCTCCTTGGCCCGCACCAGTTCGGCCAGTTTTTCCAGCAGCCGCGCCTTGTTGACCTGGTACGGCACCTCGGTCACGACGATCGCCTGGCGCGCGCCGCGCATGTCCTCGATCGCGGCGCGGGCACGCAGCAGGATCGAGCCGCGCCCGGTCGCGAAGGCGCTGCGGATGCCGGCCCGGCCAAGAATGACGCCGCCGGTCGGAAAGTCGGGGCCGGGCAGGTGCGCCATCAGCCCATCGAGCGTGATCGCCGGGTCGTCCAGCAGTGCCAGCGTCGCGTCGATCGTCTCGGTCAGGTTGTGGGTCGGGATGTTGGTCGCCATGCCGACCGCGATGCCGCCGGCGCCATTGACCAGCAGGTTCGGGAACGCGGCCGGCAGCACCGCCGGCTCGTGCTCGGTCTCGTCGTAGTTCGGGTTGAAGTCGACCGTATCCTGGTCGATGTCGCCCAAAAGATGCGCCGCCAGTTTCGACAGCCGCGCTTCGGTATAGCGCATCGCCGCCGGCGGATCGTTGTCGAGGCTGCCGAAATTGCCCTGGCCGTCGATCAGCACCGAGCCCATGCTGAAGGGCTGCGCCATGCGCACCAGCGCATCGTAGATCGAGGCATCGCCGTGCGGATGGTACTTGCCGATCACGTCGCCGACCACACGGGCGGACTTGCGATACGGCTTGTCATGCGTGTAGCCGTTCTCGTTCATCGAGAACAGGATTCTGCGATGCACCGGCTTCAGCCCGTCACGCACGTCGGGCAATGCGCGCGCCACGATCACGCTCATCGCGTAGTCGAGGTAGGAGCGGCGCATCTCCTCCTCGAGCGTCACCGGCGTGACGGCAGGCGGGGCGGGCGGCGCGGGCGGATCGCTATCGGGGCTGGCCAAGCAGGAACCTTGGGGGCGGGTCGGGGGGACCGGTGGGGTCGGGGGGTGTTTAGCCGGTCAGGGGCGGCGCTGCCAGCCGGCTAGCGCCCGGCTGCCGGCAAGGGTGGGCCGAACCCCTGGATGGTCCAGACCAGCGGCGCCGGATCGACCCTGATCGAGCCCTTGGTCGGGTTGTTCATGTCGACGATCAGCACCATCGCGCCGCTCCAGAACGCCAGAAGCAGGCCACTGAACAGCAGGTGCCGCCCCCCCGCTTGCGCGAAATGGTAGCCGACCACGCCCATGCTGATCAGCGCGGTCCACAGCAGCATGCGCAGGACGCCGATCGGCACCCGGTCGGTGAAGGCACGGCGGGAGGTGAGCGACAGGTCGAACATGTCGTTCAGGGACTCGATCAGCAGGGCCGTCTCGGGCGTGTGGTCGTGCCGGGCGGCAGCGCTGGCCAGCGCCCAGATGCGGCCTTGCATCGTGTTGGTACGGTCGAGCTCGCCGGCCACATCGTCGGGGTCCGGGGGCGATTCGATTGTTTCCAGGCGCAGCGCGGCATAGTCGCGCAGCAGCGCGCGGATCGGCGCGGCGGCCTGCCCGGCGAAGTCGGCGCGCAGCCACACCGTGCCGATCGCGTTGGCTTCGTCGCGCACCACGTCGCGCCGCGCGTCGAGCCGGCCCTGGGCCATCGACATCGCCAGCGCCAGGATGAAGGCGACCAGCGCCAGCATGCCGCCCGTGACCAGCCCGATATTGTCCTTCTGGTCTCCGCCCTGCTGCCCGGCCGGGCCGGCCAAGGCGGCCCGGCGCGCGCGGGCACGCAGGGTGCGG
>JADYYZ010000063.1 GCA_020853405.1 Acetobacteraceae bacterium | reverse complement strand
ATGCCTGAAACGATCGAGCTCACCGCCGCCGACGGCCACCGCTTCGCCGCCTATTGCGCCGGGCCCAGGGCGGCGGCCAGGGCGCTGGTGGTGGTGCAGGAGATTTTCGGCGTCAACGGCCACATGCGCCGGGTGGCGGAACGCTTTGCCGCGCAGGGCTACGCCGTGCTGGCGCCGGCCCTGTTCGACCGGGTCGAGCGCGGCGTCGAGCTCGGCTACGCGGCCGAGGACGTGGCAAGGGGCCGCGCGCTCCGCGCGGGCGTTGCGAACGAGAAGGCGATGCTGGATATCGAGGCCGCCGCCGCCGCCCTGCCCGCCGGCACCAAGACCGGGATCGTCGGCTATTGCTGGGGCGGCACCATCGCCTGGTGGGGGGCGACGCGCACGCGCAAGTTCCTCGCATCCTCGTGCTGGTATGGCGGCGGCATCGCCGGCACCGCGACCGAGACGCCGAACTGCCCCGTGCAGATGCATTTCGGCGAGCGCGACAGCTCGATCCCGATGGCGGATGTGGCGACGATCCGCGAGGCGCAGCGCGACATCGAGATCTTCGTCTATCCCGGCGCCCAGCACGGCTTCGGCTGCGACGAGCGCGCGAGCTACTCGGCCGCCGATGCGCAAGCCGCGCAGACCCGCACGCTGGCTTTCCTCGCCCGCCATCTCGGCTGATCCGCAACCTGTCGCACGGGGCGGCGCCATGCAGCTGAGCGTGGCGATGGCCACCCGCAACGCCGACCGCTTCGTCGCCGAGGCGATCGCGAGCGTGCACGCGGCAGCGGCCGCGGCAAATGTTTCCTGCGAGATCCTCCTCGCCGACGGCAGCTCCGAGGACGACACCGTCGCGATCGCATCGGCCCTGCCTCGCGTGCGGGTCGTCTCGCGCGAGGATGGCGGGCTTTATGACGGAATGAACCGCGCGCTCGATGCCGCGCTGGGCGAGCACGTGATGATCGTCAATGCCGACGACCTGCTGCTGGAGGAAAGCCTCGGGCCGGCGCTCGCCGCGCTGGCCGGCGCACCCGACCGCGGATTCCTGAGCGGCGACATGCTGTTCGGTTCAAGCCGGGCCGATGCCGCGGCCGCGCACAACCAGCGGCCGCTGTCGGTCGAGGGCGCCTTCTGGGGTATCCCCGCGATCAATGCGCGCCTGTTCCGGCGCGACTTCCTGAACCGGATCGGCCGCTTCCGCACCGATCTCGGCCTCGGCGCCGACCGCGACCTGCTGGCCAGGATCGCCGACACCGGCGGGCCGGGGGTGCATTTCGCGCTGCCGCTCTATTTCTACCGCGTGCACCAGGGTTCGAGCACGATCGCCGGCGATCGCGACGCGAGGCTCCGCGTCTATCGCGCCGACATGCAGATGGCGGCCGCCTATCTGGCGGAGCCGGACGGCGACCTCGAGTTCATCGCGCATGCACGGGCGAAGTCGGCGGTCGCCGCGCTCAAGGCGCGCATCCTGGGCAGCAGACGGGAGCCGCACTGCCGGACGGTACTTGCCGATCTCGCGGGCGGCGCGGTGCTGTCACGCCGCTGGCGGGGCAGGATGGCCGGGTATTGAGGGCGGCAGCCACCAGCGCCGCAGATGCAGGCGCGGGCGCGGGCATGCCAGCTGCGAACGCAGCAGGTGCCAGGCGAAGACCGGATAGCGGCCCGCGAACCAGCTGGAGGCCGCGAGTTCCAAAGCCAGCGCCGCCCGCAGGTTGCGCGCGTACCGCGGCGCCAGCGTGTGGCCGGGGCCGAGCCACTTGGCGCGCAGCTGGCTGACGGCGCGGGCGACGCGCGCATTGGGCGCGCGGGCGCCGACATGCACGCTGGCCGCGATCGCCGGCACCACCGCGATGCCGCCGCCGGCCAGCACGAATCGCAGGTACCAGTCGAAATCCTCCAGCCGCTCCAGCGTCTCGTCGAACGGGCCGACCAGCTCGAACGCGGCGCGCGGCACCAGCGCCGTGGCGCCGGGCGAGAACCAGCAGCCGCAGGCGAAATCGGCCGGATCGCGGCTTGCCATCGGCACCAGTTCGCGCACCCGGCCGGTCGCGACCTCGATGCGGCGATAGCCGGTGACGATCGCGCTGAGCGGCGGCACGCGCGCCGCGAGTGCCAGCTGCGCACGCAGCTTGCCCGGCTCCCACGCATCGTCGGAGTCGAGGAAGGCGATCCAGGCGCCGCGCGCCACGGCGATGGCGCGGTTGCGTGCTGCCGCGGCGCCGCGATTGGGCGACTGGCGCAGCAGCCGCACGCGGGGATCAGCGGCAAGGCCGGCCGGCAGCACGAAAGCAGGCTCGGAGCCGTCATCGACGACCACGACCTCCAACCCGTCGACATCCTGGGCGAGCGCCGATCGCACCGCCTGCTCGCCCTGGCGCTGGCGCTGGTACACCGGCAGCACCGTCGAGACCTCGATCGGACTCAAAGCAGCGCCTGGATGGGCGAGAGCACCCTGCCGCCGGCGAACACCACGCGCCGGCGGGTGAACAGCCGCGCCGTCGCGGCGAGCCGGCTGGCCATCGCGCGCAGCAGCGAGTGCCCGGGCGCGGGCGCGGCGCGTGCATCGGCCCGTGGCGGCGGGATGCCAAGCCGTTCCCGCGTCGCCTCCAGCGCCGAGAGATAGGGAAGATAGACATCCTCGCGCAGCACGCGCGGCAGGCTGCCATAGTCGCGAAAGTCGGTCTCGTAGTGCCACGGCCCCAGCACGCGCAGCCGGTGAAAGTGGAAGATCACGAGCGGCTCACCATCCAGCGTCACACCGGATGGCGTGGCCTGGTAGCAGTGGCGCCCGACATTCCAGGGACCGGCGTTGATGCCGGCATGGGCGAGCACGGCCAGCCGTCGCACCTCGCGCGGCCAGGCATCGAGATATTTCTGGTCGCCGAAGCGCCCCTCCTCGGGCTCGATCCCGCACCAGTCGAGGCACTGCCCTGCCCAGCGCGCCAGGCACGCCCGCCCCGCCGCGTTGTTGCGGAAGCCGAGGAAGCCGACATTGAAGCGGCCGTACAGTTTCGCAAGGTGGACATGATGCGGTGCGAACCGATGTTCGGTGACGAACACGTCCGCGCCTCCGATCCCGGCCAGCGCGGGAGCGGGATCAGAGAAGCAGAACATGTCGGCATCGAGGTAGACCATCAGCTGATCCGGGGCGGTCACGGCCAGCGCATCCGCGCACAGCAGCGGCGTCAGCGTGAAGTAGTATTCGATGCGTGAGCGCCGCGGCCGCACGGCAACGAGCTCGGGGTGGCGCGCCTCGAACTCTGCCATCGTCACGACCGTGAGATTTGCTGCCGGCGGCAGGGCGCGCGGCAGCGCCGAGGCACATTCATCGTCCAACGCCAGCACATGAAGCGCGACCGGCTCGCTGCACCGCTCCAGCAGTGAGGTAAGGCAGGTGACGCCGCGATCCAGGAAGCCGCTGTCGAAGTAGGTTGCGAAGGTCAGCACGCTCAGGCGCGAACGGCGGGCGCACGGCCGATCTCCGGGTGCTCGGCCCGGAACGATGCGTAGGCGAGGCGCAGCCCTTCCGGCAGCGCGATCCGCGCCCGCCAGCCAAGGGCCGCGAGTTTCGAAACGTCGAGCAGCTTGCGCGGCGTGCCATCAGGCTTCTCGGCGTCGAACACGATCCTGCCCCGGTAGCCGACGGTGGCGGCAACCTGGCGCGCGAATTCGGCGATGGTCACGTCCTCGCCGGTGCCGATGTTCAGCGCGCACGCACCGGAATAGACCTTCATCAGGTGCACCGAGGCATCGGCCAGGTCATCGACATGCAGGAACTCGCGCCGCGGGGTCCCGGTGCCCCACACCACCACCTGCGGATCATTGCGCAGTTTCGCTTCGTGGAAGCGGCGGATCAGGGCGGCGACGACGTGGCTTGCCTCGGGGTCGTAGTTGTCGCCTGGACCATACAGGTTGGTCGGCATCACGCTGATGAAGTCGCTTCCATGTCCGCGGCGCAGCGATTCCACCAGTTTCAGCCCCGCGATCTTGGCGATCGCGTAGGGTTCGTTGGTCGGCTCCAGCGGCCCCGTAAGCAGGCTCTCCTCGGTGATCGGCTGCGGAGCGAGCTTCGGGTAGATGCAGGACGAGCCCAGGAACAGCAGTTTCGCGACACCGAAGCGGTGCGCGGCATCGATCACGTTCAGCGCGATCGCCAGGTTCTCGTGGATGAACTCGTAGGGGTAGCTGCTGTTGGCGAGGATCCCGCCGACCTTCGCCGCGGCCAGGAACACCGCATCGGGCCTCGCGCGGTCGAACCAGGCATCGACCGCGTGCCTGTCCAGCAGGTCGAGTTCGGCGCGCGGCGCCACCAGCACCTGGCACCGCTCGCCCGACAGGCGGCGGACCAGCGCCGAGCCGACCATGCCGCGATGGCCGGCCACGAACACGCGCCTTCCGGCGAGCTCAAACGGCGTTGCGGCCACCACCAGCCTCCCGCGCCGCCGCCGCGAGGTCGGCCCGCATCATCTCCTCGACCAGTTCCCGGAAGCCGGTGCGCGGCTGCCATCCCAGCAGCTCGCGCGCCTTGGTCGCATCGCCAAGCAGCAGATCGACCTCGGTCGGGCGGAAATACTGCCGATCGATGCGCACCAGGACCTTGCCACTCGCCGCATCGCGCCCCTCCTCGTCGGTTCCCGTCCCCGACCAGGCGATGCGCCGGCCGACGAAGCCGAACGCCGCCTCCACGAACTCGCGCACCGAGCGTGTCTCGCCGGTCGCCAGCACATAGTCGCCGGGTGCCTCCGCCTGCACGATGCGCCACATGCCCTCGACATAGTCGCGCGCATGCCCCCAGTCGCGCCGCGCATCGAGGTTGCCAAGATAGAGGAGTTCCTCCAGCCCGTGCTCGATGCGCGCGACACCACGGGTGATCTTGCGGGTCACGAAGGTCTCGCCGCGCTCGGGGCTTTCGTGGTTGAACAGGATGCCGTTCGAGGCATGGATGCGGTAGGCCTCGCGGTAGGTCACCGTGATCCAGTAGCCGTACAGTTTGGCAACCCCATAGGGCGAGCGCGGATAGAACGGCGTGCGTTCGCTTTGCGGCGCCTCCTGCGCCCGCCCATAAAGCTCCGAGGTCGATGCCTGGTAGAAGCGCGTGGTCTTCTCCATGCCCAGGATGCGGATCGCCTCCAGCAGGCGGAGCACACCGATGGCATCGGCGTTGGCGGTGTATTCGGGGCTTTCGAAACTGACCGCGACGTGGCTCTGGGCCGCCAGATTGTAGATCTCGGCGGGCTTGATCATCTGCATCAGCCGGATCAGGTTGGTGGAATCCGTCATGTCGCCGTAGTGCAGGAAGAAGCGCACGCCGGCCTCATGTGGATCGCGGTACAGGTGATCGACGCGCTGCGTGTTGAACGACGACGACCGGCGCTTGATGCCGTGCACCACGTAGCCTCTGGCCAGCAGGAAGGCGGCCAGATAGGCGCCATCCTGGCCGGTGACGCCGGTGATCAGGGCGATCTTCT
>JADYYZ010000062.1 GCA_020853405.1 Acetobacteraceae bacterium | reverse complement strand
TACCGCCGCGAATCCCTGCCCGGCATGCGCCTCGACCAGCTGTTCGCGCGCGCCGGCCAGCGTTTCGCGCCCAGGGTCGAGATCGACGTCTCGATCATGGCGCTGGCCTTCGTGCAGCAGGGTTTCGGGGTGGCGCTGGTCGATGCGCTGCTGCCATGGGCCGGATTTTCCGGCATCGAGATGCGGCCGTTCCGCCCGCGCGTCGCGCTGCCGGTCAGCATCCTGGTGCCGACCCGGCGGCCGCTTTCGGCGACCCAGGCGGCGCTGAGCCGGCACCTGCGCGAGGCTGCCCGTGCCTATGCCGCGGCACCGGCGGCACGTGGGCTGCTGCGGCCGGCGTCGGCGCGGACATAATCACGGCTTATCGGAACCGCCGTGATCCGTCCTGGCCTTGGCGGCCATGTGCCACGACACTCCGCCCCCGGCACCAGTTTGCGGGAGTGTCGGGCATGGCCTGGCGGATCGGCGTCGATATCGGCGGCACCTTCATCGATTTCTGCGCGATGGAGGAGAGCGAGGGCACGCTGCACACGCTGAAGGTGCTGACCACGCCCGACGAACCAGGCCGCGAACTGGCCGACGGGCTTAGCCTGCTGCGCGAACGCCACGGGCTGGATGAAGCCCAGGTCGAGAGTTTCGTGCACGGCACCACGGTCGGCATCAACACCATCATCCAGCGCAAGGGCGCGGCGCTGGCGCTGCTGACCAACGCCGGCTTCGAGGATGTGGTGGAACTGGCCCGGCTGCGCATGCCCGACACCTACAGCCTGTTCTGCGCACGCGCCGAGCCGCTGATCCCGCGCGACCGAATTTTCGGCGTCGCCTGCCGCATCCTGGCGGACGGGACGGAAGGCGAGGCGCTCGACGAGGCCGCCGTCGCCGCTGCCGCGCGGGCAGCCGAGAAGGCCGGGGCCGATGGCATCATCGTCTCGTTCCTGCATGCCTATCGCAACCCGGCGCACGAACGCGAGGCGGCAGCGATCATCCGCGCCACGACACCCGGCCTTTTCGTGTTCACGGCGGCGGATATCTGGCCGGTGATCCGCGAGTACGAGCGCACCACCACCGGCATCCTGAACGGCTACGTGCACCCGCGCGTCGACCGCTATCTCTCGGCGCTGGAGGCGACGCTGGCGCGCCACTCGGTGCCGGCGGCGCCGATGATCACGAAGTCGAACGGCGGCATCATGAGCTGCGCGCTGGGCAAGCAGGCCTGCGTTTCCATGCTGCTGTCGGGCACCGCCTCGGGCGTGATGGGGGCGTCGTTCCTGGCCCGCCAGGCGGGCATTTCGCGCGCGCTCACGCTGGATATCGGCGGCACCAGCGCCGACGTCGCCCTGGTGATCGACGGCGAGGCGCAGTTCGGCACCGGCGAGATGATCGGCGAGTTCCCGCTCTATGTGCCGAGCGTCTCGGTGAGCTCGATCGGCGACGGCGGCGGCTCGATCGCCTGGGTCGATGGCTTCGGCATGCTGAAGGTGGGGCCGGAAAGCGCCGGCTCGACGCCCGGCCCTGCCTGCTATGGCCGCGGCGGCACGCGCGCCACCATCACCGATGCGATGGCCGTGCTGGGCTGGCTCGGGCATGCGCCGCTTGCCTACAGCGCGATCCGCATGGACCGGGCGCTTGCGGAAGCGGCGGTCGGCGAGGTCGCCCGCCAGCTCGGCCGCAGCCTGAACGAAACCGCCGAGGCGATCATCGACGTCGCGGTCTCGGGCATGTTCGCCGAGGTGAACAAGCTGGTGGCACGCTTCGGCGTCGATGCGCGCGATTTCACGCTGGTGCCGTTCGGCGGCGCCGGCCCGATGCTGGGCGTGCAGCTGGCGCGCGAGCTGGGAATCACGCGCGTCATGGTGCCGCGCCGGCCCGGCCTCGTCAGCGCGCTCGGCGGGCTGATCGCCGACGTCAAGAACGATTTCGTGCGCACCCTGTTCGTTGATCTCGGCGAGCCGGAACTGCCGACGCTTCGCGCCGCGCGCGCCGCACTGGCCGAGGACGCCGATGCCTGGCTGCGCGCCGGCCAGGGCTTCAAGGGCGAGGCGACGCTGAGCTACAGCGCCGACATGCGCTATCATGGCCAGTCGTTCGAGATCGAGGTGCCGATCGAGGCTGCCTGGATCGATGCGGGCGAGCTTGGCACGCTGCGCGGCGCGTTCGACCGGCGCCACACCGAGCTCTACGACTTCGCCGACGACGCGGCGCCGATCCAGCTGGTGAACCTGCGCGCGGTGGTCACCGGGCACACGGTTGCGCCCACGTTCGCGCGCGAACCGCGGCGCGAAGGAGCGCCGAAGCCCGAGCGCCTGGTCGAGGTCTGGCACAATGGCGGGCCGGTGCGCATGCCGCTCTATCCGCGCGGCGCGTTGCACCATGGCCAGCATTTCCGCGGTCCTGCCATCGTCGCCCAGGAAGACACCACCCTGTGTATCCCGGAAGGCTATGACGCCGAGGTCGACGAGTTCGGCAACCTGCATCTTTCGGCCGAGGAGATTGCGTGATGAACGACGCCCTGGTCGCCGCCCCGCCCGCTGACCCGAACGCGGCCGCGCTCGATCCGGTGACGCTGCAGGTGTTCGCCAACCATGCCCGCGCCGCGGCCGAGAACATGGCCTATACGCTCTATCGCACCGCGCACTCGACCTTCGTCAAGGAGACCGAGGATTTCACCGTGCAGATCACCGATGCGTCGGGCCAGGTGATCGCGGTGCCGATGGATCTCGGCGC
>JADYYZ010000061.1 GCA_020853405.1 Acetobacteraceae bacterium | reverse complement strand
GGGCGCGCCCTGGCGTGAGCCGCGACAATGCCCCGCCTGCCGGGGCCGTGGCTTGCCGGCCGTGGGCGATGGAGCGGAAGGCGGCGGCGATGCTGACCTGGCCGGCACTCGTGCTGATCGATCCCGATGCGATGCGGCGCGCACGCCTTGTCGCCATGCTCGAGGCACTGGGCATCCAGTGTCGCGCCCTTGCGGCACCGCCAGCTGGTGGCGATGCGCCGCAGCGCGCGGTGCGGCTGCTGCTGTGCGCGGCCGAACCGGATCCGGCCATGATCGCCGCCCTGCGCGGCGCCTTTGAACGCGCCCGCATCGTCGTCGCCTCCGACGACCCGTCGCAGCGTGTGGCGGTGCGCGCGTTCCGCGGCGGCGCCGATGATTTCATCTTTCTCGGGGCAGGGGATGGCGACCTTGCCGCGCTGGTCGAGGCGTATCTGGGGCCGGGCGAGCCGGCCCCGGCGGGTGGCGGCGCCGATGCCCTGGTCGGCGACAGCGAGACGATGGCGCGGTTGCGCGCGTTCATGGGCAGGATTGCCGCGAGCGACGTGACCGTGCTGATCAGCGGCGAGACCGGCACCGGAAAGGAACGCGCTGCCCTGCTGCTGCACCGGCTCGGTGCCCGTGCCGGCGGGCCGCTGGTGGCGCTGAACTGTGCCGCCATCCCGGAAGCGCTGCTGGAAGGCGAGCTGTTCGGCTACGAGCGTGGCGCCTTTTCCGGCGCGGTCGCCGCCTATCCCGGCAAGCTGAAACTGGCCGACCGCGGCACGCTGCTGCTCGACGAGATCGGCGAGCTCAGCCAGGCCGGCCAGGCCAAGGTGCTGCGGGCGCTGGAGACGCGCGAGATCTACCGGCTTGGTGCCCGCACGCCGACCCGCTTCGACGTGCGCGTGATCGCCGCCACCAACCGCGACCTGGATGCCGAGATGCGGGCCGGCCGGTTCCGGAGCGACCTGTTCTATCGGCTGGCGGTGGCACGCCTCTACCTGCCGCCGCTGCGCGAGCGCCGGGGCGACATCGCTGCGCTCGCCGCCTGCCTGCTTTCGGAAATCGGCGCTGCCCGGCGCAGCGGCCCGCCCTCGATCGACGATGCCGCACTCAAGCTGCTTGCCGCGCATGACTGGCCCGGCAACATCCGCGAACTGCGCAACCTGCTGGAGGTTGCACTGGTCGCGGGCGACGGCAGGCGGATCCGCGCCGCCGACCTTGCCCTGCCCGGCATTCGCGCGCGATCCGACGCCGGCGAGGCGGGAGGCGCGGGCGAGGGGCCGGCCGGCGAGCGGGTGCGGCTGCGCGCCGCCCTGGCTTCGGCTGGCGGCAACAAGACACTGGCGGCACGCGCGCTCAATTGTTCGCGCATGACGCTCTATCGGCGCCTGGTGCGCTGCGGGCTGGCGAGCGAGGCAGCCGCCGGCGAGACCGTCACACTGTCACGGCGCGTGTAACAGCGCGCGTCACGCACGCCGTGACGGTGCGCCCGCCGGGCACGCCGGACCGCCCGGATTTCCTCGCCTTCGCGAACTGGCCCGCGTCTTGCTGGCGCACCCTGCCTGCGGCGTCCTGTCGCCGCGGATGGACGAGGTGCATGGCCGCGGAGTGCAACGGCGCAGCGCAGGCGGATGCGGGCCGAACCACGGCCCGGCTGCGCTGCTACGCCAATGACTTCGCGGCGGAGTTCAGCCTTTCGGAGGTCGAGTTGCGGTTCGGGCAACGCTTCGGCGGCGGCGAGGCGCTGAGCGTGCACACCTGGATCGTCACCAGCCCGGTGCACCTGGTGACGCTGTCCCGGGTGATCGCGGCGACCATTGCCGCCTACGAGGGCCGCTACGGCGCGATCCCGTGCGCAGGCCCCGACGATCGGGGCAGGGGGGCGATCTAGCCATGGCCACGATCGCTGCCGTCAATTCCGTCGGCGAAAGCATCGTGGCGATGCTGCGGGCGCGGCGCGACCTGCTTGCCGCGGAAGGCAGGCTCGGCCCGGTGCCGGCAGCGCTTGCGATCACGCACCTGTCGCTTGCGCAGCTCGCCACCGCGCCATCGCCGCCCAGCGCCGGGCTGACGCTCAGCTGCACGCGCATCGCGATGTCCGATCATCCGCGACCGCGCACCCGGCCGGGCGATGCCTCGATCGCGGTCGAACTGCATTACTTGGTCGCCGCCTGGTCGCCCGCGCCTGCCGAGGAGCAGGCGATACTCTCGTGGTCGATGCTGGAACTTGCCGCGCACCCGGTGCTCGACCGTTCGGTGCTGGTCGGCAGCGGCATCTGGGGGCGCGACGAAACGGTGCAGGTGGTTCCCGAAACCGCCACCGACGACGCGCTGTTCCGGCTCTGGGCGGCGTTGCAGGCGAAGTACCGGCTGTGCACGACGTTCCGCGCCCGGGTGATCCGGATCGAGCACGACGCGACGCCCGATTGGCCGGCCGTCGTCGCCACCCGCTTCGGGTTCGCCGACACCGACGTGCTGGCGGACGCAGGACCAGGCTGATGCTGGCGCGCACCTTCGATGTGCTGGACCGAAGGGCGCTCGCGCTGCTGACGTTCGTCGATGCGCTGGGTGCCCGCGTGCTGTCGCCGATCACGGTGCGGGGCGATGGCGTGCGGCTGTTCGTGAAGCGGCCGGGGGCGCTGGTGGTGTCCGGCGCACCCGGCTTTGCCGACTACACGGCAGCGTTCGACCCCGTTCCGGCGGTGCCGGCGGTCGGCAGCGTGCCGGTGCTGCTCGATATCCGCCCCGCCGATCCGGCACTGGGCGTTCGGCGCTTCGTGCTGGCGCTGCCGCGCGACCCGGATCCCGCCAACGCCGCCCTTGCGACATCGCTGTTCCGGCCGGTCGAGATCCCGCTGCTGCCGACACCGCTTGCCGTGCCCACGGGTCTGGCCGGAGCATTGTCGGTCAACGTGCGTCAGGGCAGCGACGGCAGGCGGGTCGAAGGCGCGCTGGTGCGGCTTCGCCCCGAGGGCGGCCGGCCGGAAGCGCGCGCCTTCAGCGATGCCGCCGGCGATGCGCTGCTGCTGGTGCCCGGGATACCCCTGGCAAGCCCGGGCGCCGGCGCGACCGTGCGTCCGGACATCGGCGCCGACCTCGACGCCGTGATCGACCCGGCGCTCGTGCGCCTGCATCTGCCCGACGATGTCGATGCCGCCCGCGATGCGGCCCGCCGCCGCGAACGCGGCTTCCTCGACCCCGACACGCTGGCGGCCAACGCCGGCGTCGCCATCACGCCGGTTCAGGCCGTCCGCCTCGAAGCCGGCCGGACCCGTACCGCCGCCATCGCCTGGACACCATGACCAGCCGCAACCCGCCACCCACGCCGCTTGCCGGAGGAGGCTAAGACGATGCCCGAATATCTGGCCCCAGCCGTCTATGTCGAGGAGACGAGTTTCCGCTCGAAATCGATCGAGGGCGTGGGCACAAGCACCGCAGCCTTTGTCGGGGCCACCGCGCGTGGGCCCGTCAGTGCCGGCACGACCGGGGTCACGCCGCCGCTGCTGACCTCGTTCACCGACTTCGAGCTCTACTATGGCGGCGTCGACGATCTGGCGATCGGCGGCAATGCCGCCATCAACTTCCTGGCGCACGCGGCATCGGCGTTCTTCGCCAATGGCGGCGGGCGGCTCTATGTGGCGCGCATCCTGGGGGCGGGGGCGCAGGCGGCCGCGAGCGGGCCGGTGAATGCCGCGGCACCGCCGGCGCCGCCGCCGGCCGCGGCCGATGCGATCAGCATCAACGCGCGCTTCGCCGGCGGCTCGGTGCTGCCCGGCCAGCCCGGCATCAATTTCAGCGTGCGGCTGATCCGCGAATCCCTCGCCAGCTCCAAGCGCCTGGCGCTGCGCATGCCCGCCGGCACCATGGTGGGACAGGGGACGGACTTCTTCATCATGGGCGGCATCGGCAATGCGCCGCTGGCGACCACGGCCGCGAACCTCACTGCCTGGAACGCGCTGGCCGATGACGCGCCGGTCACCGTGCTGAGCCTTGGGGTCGAGGTTACCGCCTCGTCCGGCGTGGCGGCGGAATATTCGGGCCTCGGCTTCCATTCGCGCCACCCGCGCTATGCCGGGCTGGTGCTGGGTGCGGCGCCACCGAACGCGGCGGATGCGCTGACCAACCCGATCGTGCTGGTGATCGGCGCGAACATCACCGCCTTCACGCTGCGCGCCGGCCTGCTTGGCACCGCGGCGGAGCGGACGGTGACGCTTTCCGGCGGCTCGGACGGCACCGGCGCGCCGGCGGACGCCGACTACAGCTCGGCGCTCAACCGGCTGCTGGCGCTGGAGGATGTCGCGATCGTCGCCGCCCCTGGTGCTGCCTCGTTCGCTGCCCCGACGCCGGCTTCGGTGAACCAGATGCTGATCGGGCACGCGGAAACGCGCCGGGCCTATCGCATCGCCGTGCTCGACAGCCCGCCCTCGCTCGAACCGCAGGGTGTGCGTGACCTCAAGAGCCTGGTCGATTCCAAGTATGCCGCGCTCTACTACCCGTGGATCCGGGTCTCGAATCCGCTTGCCGCAACCGACCCGACCCAGTCGCGGGAAATCCACCTGCCGCCATCGGGCTTCGTCTGCGGCATCTATGCCCGCAACGACATCCAGCGCAGCGTATCCAAGGCGCCGGCGAACGAGGTCGTCACCGGCGCGCTCGGCCTGCAGCGCGATGTGCGCTTCGGCGAGCAGGAGGTGCTGAACCCGCTCGGCATCAACTGCATCCGGGCGCTGCCGAACCGCGGCATCCGCGTATGGGGTGCGCGCACGCTGAGTTCGGATCCCGAGTGGAAATACGTGAACGTGCGCCGCTACTTCCTGTACCTGGAAGCCTCGATCGACCGCGGCACCCAGTGGGCGGTGTTCGAGAATAACGGCGAGCGGCTGTGGGCGAACGTGCGCACCACGGTCTCCGACTTCCTCTACAACGAATGGATTTCCGGCTCGCTCCTGGGCACGACCCCGAAGGAGGCGTTCTTCGTGCGCTGCGATCGCAGCACCATGACGCAGAACGACCTGGATAACGGGCGGATGATCTGCCTGATCGGGGTTGCCGCGCTGAAGCCGGCCGAATTCGTGATCTTCCGCATCGGCCAGAAGACCGCCGATTCCCGCGACTGAGTGAGGAGCACACACCATGGCCGTGCAGCGCGACACCCCTTATGGCGCCTTCAACTTCATGGTCGAGCTGAACGACGGCTCGACCGCATCGAGCCCGGTCGGCGGATTCTCCGATGTCAGCGGCCTCGGCACCGAGATCACGCTGATGGAGTACCGCCAGGGCAACGACAAGGTGAACCGCGTGCGCAAGATCCCCGGCCTGCACAAGGCCGCCGATGTCACGCTGAAGCGCGGCATCATGGGCACGACGAACTTCTGGCAATGGGTTTCCGACACGCGCACCAGCCCCAGCACGCAGCGCAACGTGCTGATCACGCTGAACGACGAGCAGGGCAACCCGGTGCTGAGCTGGAAACTGATCAACGCACGGCCGCTGAAATGGACCGGGCCGACGCTGGCGGGCAAGGGCGGCAGCGACGTCGCGATGGAGGAGCTGGTGATCGCAAGCGAAGGCTTCGAGTTCGCCGACTAGGCAAGCGAGCAGCGAGAAGGGGCCACACCAGCATGCCCTATCCCGAACTCGTCGTTCGTGACGCGAGGCGCCCGGCCGCCGGGCTTTCCTCGCGCGCCGACGTGGCGCTGTTCGTGGGCCTGGTCGGGCGCCGGCCGGGGCCGGTGCCGCCGCTGCTGCTGGCCGAGCTCGAGGCGGCCGGCTGGGCAGGCAGCGGCCCGTTCACCCGCGGCGCGGCGGCCACCGAGGCGCTGCTCGACATGCCGGTCGCGCTCGACAGTTTCGACGCCTTCGATGCGCTGTTCGCGTGGGATCAGCGGCCGGTTGCGCTCGGCGATCCGCGGCGCCTTCCGTGCCCGCTCGGCCTTGCGGTGCGGAGCTTCTTCGCCGAAGGCGGCATCCGCGCGGTTGTCGTGCGCACCGGCGATCCGCTGCCGCTGCTTTCCGACGACGGGCCTGATGCGGCCGCGGCGGCGCGCCGGCGCCTGCTGTCCTGGGCGCCAGCCGATGCACCGCCCGACGCCGCGGCGCGCGTGCCGCTGCTGTCGGGTTTGGCCGGCCGCGGCAACCGGGCGGAGGCGACCGATCCACGTACCTGGCATGGTGCCGCGCACGTCTTCGGCGTCGAGGAGGCGGCGATGCTGCTGCTGCCCGATCTGCCGGAACTGGTTGCCGGCGCGCCGGTGCCGATCCCCGACCTGCCCGCAGCCCCGCCGCCACCCGAGCAGTTCAAGCCCTGCGCCCAGCCTGCCCCCGACTACATTCCCGATCCGCGCCTGTCGCGGCCGGCGGTCGGCGCGCCGCGGCTCGACCGCGCGCGCTATGGCGACTGGGCCAGCGCGATCCGCTTCGTGCTCGACCTGCTGTCGCCGGTGCGGACCGTTGCGCAGCGGCGCGACGTGATGCTGCTGGCAAGCCTGCCGCTGCCCTCGCGGCGCACCGGCGCGGTACCGCGCGATGCCGAGGGCTGGCCGCTCGCCATCCTCGATGATGCCGCCGTGCCGGGTGGGGCGCTGTTCGCCGGCACGCGGATCGGCAGTGCCCGTCTGCAGCTCGCCTACCCCTGGGTCGAGACCGCCGACAGCGGCAACCTGCCCGAAGGCGTTGCCCCGCCCGAGGGCGTGCTGGCTGGTGCCCTGGCGGGCAGCGCGCTTCGGCTTGGCGCGTTCCGGAGCGCCGCCGGAACGCCGCTTGCAAGTGTCCGGGACTGCCTGCCGACGCTGGCCACCAGCGCGCTGCGCCGCGGGCTGCCCGGCAATGCGTCCGACTGGCTGGGCGATCGCCTGTCGCTGATCGGACCCGCACCGTCCGGCATGGCGCTTCTGAGCGATGCGACGGCATCGACCGATCGCGCCTGGCGTGCCGGCGGCGTCTCGCGGCTGATGGGCGTGCTGTTGCGGGCCGCCCGCCAGCTCGGCCAGCAGCGCATCTTCGACAATTCCGGCCCGGCGTTGTGGGCCGCGCTCGCCGAGGAGCTGGAGGCGTTCATGCAGCGGCTGCGTGATGGCGGCGCGCTGGCCGGCGCCACGCCTGGCGAAGCGTTCGCCGTGCGCTGCGATGCCAGCACCATGACCCAGGCCGATCTCGACGCCGGGCGCGTGATCGCCACCGTGGCGTTCACCGCTGCCCAGCCGATCCAGCGCATCACCGTGACGCTGGCGCTCGGCAATTCCGGTGGCCCGCCTGTCGCGAGGGCCGCCTGATGGCTGTTCCCGTCCCCCCCGGCGAGGATCCGGGCAGCCCGTTCGGCGCCTTCGCCTTCCATGTCCATTTCGCGCCCTATGGCGGCGAGACGAGCCAGCCGATGGACGGGATCGAGCCCGCGGTCAGCGGCGCCTTCAGCGAGATCACCGGGCTGGAAGCGACGATGGAGCCGAAGGTGGTGCGCGAGGGCGGGCGCAACTATGGCACCGTGCAGCTGCCTGGCCCGGTCACCTTCGCCACCGTGGTGATGAAGCGCGGCATGATGCAGTCGCGCCACCTTTGGCGCTGGTGGTCGCTGTGGGCCGGCGCCGACGGCGCCCATAATGGCGGCTGGGCACTTTCCGGGCGC
This sequence comes from Acetobacteraceae bacterium, assembly GCA_020853405.1. Taxonomy (GTDB): domain Bacteria; phylum Pseudomonadota; class Alphaproteobacteria; order Acetobacterales; family Acetobacteraceae; genus JADYYZ01. The sequence continues at coordinate 1,271 of JADYYZ010000061.1, read as the reverse complement.
TGCAACGTCTCGATCGCTCTCTTGCACAACCGCACCCCGGTGCTGGGCTGGCGGCTGGTCTGCGCGATGCCGATCAAGTTCCGCGCCGGCGACCTGAACGCCCGCGGCACCGACGTGGCGATCGAGGAGCTGCACCTGGTGCATCACGGCCTGCACATGAACGAGGTGGCCTGATGCGCACGCGCGCGACACTCAGGGTCGTCGGCCAGGCCGATACCGACGCGATGACGGTGATGTTCAATCCCGCCTCGCTGAAGGTGTCGCTGACCAACAAGCTGCAGGACGAGGAAAGCGGCAGTTCCGGCAACAGCGGCGGCACGCCGCGCCAGAACACCCGGGTGACGACGACCAAGCTCGAGACCGAGCTCACCTTCGACAGCACCCATACCGGCAGCGATGTTCGCACCCAGACCAGCTACCTGAAGTATCTCGCCACCGCCCCCGAGGGCGATCACCCGCGGCCGCCGGCGGTCGAGTTCCGCTGGGGCCGGTTCAGCTACAGCGGCGTCATCGAATCACTGAACGAGACGCTGGATTTCTGGTCGTACGAGGGGGTGCCGCTGCGCGCCACCGTGCAGGTGGTGATGCAGGGCACCCGCGTCGACGAGGTGGCGGAGGGCGCGCCCGAGACGGCGGCGCTCAACGCCATGCCCGCCGGCGGCACCGGAACGACCGGGGCGGGGACGGGGCTCGGCGCACCGCAGGCGGGACGGCAGATCGCGGCTGCCAACGGCATCGAGGATATGCGCGCGCCAACCGGCGGCACGGTCGCGGTCAGCGCCGGCCTGCAGCTGAAGGCGGCGGCCTCGTTCAGCGCCGGTGCCTCGGCAGGCGCCGGCGCGGCGGCGGGGTTCGGCGTCGGCGCCTCGGCAGGAGCGGGCGCGAGTGCCTCGGCCGGGTTTGGCGCCAGTGCGTCGGCAGGTGCGTCGGCGGGTGCGTCGGCGGGGTTTTCCGCGGGCGCCGCAGCCGGGGCGGGCATCGGGGTGGGCGGGGCACTCGGTGTATCGGCGGGGGCGGGCGCCTCCGTGAAGTTCGGCGCCAGCGCCAGTGCCGGTGTCAGCGCCACGGCAGGTGCCTTCGCCGGCCTCGGCGTCTCCAAGACCGCCAGCGTGCAGGTTCGGATCGACCCGATGAAACTGCTGCCGCCGCCGCGGCCGCCGTCGGCCGACAGCGAGGTCAGCGGCGGCTTCGATGTCACCGGGCGGATGGTTTCCACGAGCTCGCCGGGCCTGTCGGCACAGCTCGGGGCACGGGCCGATGCGTCGGCCCGG
>JADYYZ010000060.1 GCA_020853405.1 Acetobacteraceae bacterium | reverse complement strand
GCTTCCGCGTGGGCGGTCGCGGCGGCGACGAACGCGAGCCGCATCAGGCCAGCACGCGATGCTCCAGCACCGGCATGTCGGCACGCACCCGAAGCGTCACCTCGTTCTCGATCCGGGCGGTGGTGAAGCCGATGCCGTCGGACGCCTTGGCCACCGTGTGGCCCCACGGGTCGGCGATCAGGCTGTGGCCGTAGCTGTAACGCACGCCGCCCGAGCCCTCGGTGTGCGGGCCGCAGCAGGCGGGGGCGGCGAACCAGCACTGGGTCTCGATCGCGCGGGCGCGGATCAGCGTCTCCCAGTGGTCCTTGCCGGTCTGCAGGGTGAAGGCGGCAGGCAGGAAGATCAGCTCGGCGCCTGCCTGGCGCAGTTTCAGGAACAGTTCCGGGAAGCGCACGTCATAGCAGATCGCGCAGCCCACCCTGGTGCCGTTCGCCTCGTAGGTGACGATCTCCTCGCCCCGCGCATAGGTGGCGCTTTCCTTGTATTCCTTGCCGTCGGGGGCGGTGATGTCGAACAGATGGATCTTGCGGTAGCGGGCGATCTCGGCGCCCCTGGGGTCGAACACCACGGTGGTATTGGCAAGTTTCTCGCCCGCGCGCTCGCCGATCGAGCCGCCATGCACATGGATGTGGTGCCGGCGCGCGAGGTTCTGGAGGAAGCCGTAAGCCTCGCCGGCCGGCTCGTTCGAGCCCGGCTTCGGCAGCACCTCGGCGCTGGCGAACTTGTCCTCGCGCGTGCCGCCGAGGCAGGTCCAGATCTCGGGCAGCGCGATGATGTCGGGCCGGTCCTCGGCGATCGCTGCCTCGCACAGCCGCTCGGCCTGGGCGAGGTTGGCGGCCTTGTCGTGGCCGGGGCTCATCTGCACGACGGTGGTGCGCATGGTCGGTCCTCCTCGGGAAGGGCGCGAATGGCGCGCGGCGTTGCTGGCGGCTCAGCTGTTGCGGCGTGGCCAGTCGATGCGTGGTTCGCTGCGGGCGGGCACGGCTTCCGGCACCTGCGGCACCACCGGCGGCGGCGGCACCGGGGCCGCGCCGCCGCGGGCCGGCTCCGCCGCCCGCGGCCGCGCCCTGCCGATGCTCGGGATCGCGAGCTCGTCGAGGTCGCCGGCGCGCGACAGCGCCGGCTGGGCGGCCACCTGGCGCGCCAGCAGCCGCATCGTCTCCTCGGATTCGACCAGCCGCTGCTCGATCGCCTCCAGCCGGCTCTTCACGCCGAACACCGCAAACGGCATCAGCAGGAAGGCGAGGCCGAACGCGAGCCCGGCCAGCAGCAGCAGGAACGAGAGCCAGTCGGGCAGGCCGGGGATGGCGGGCAGGCCAGGCATCGTGCCGTGCTGCCTCAGCCGCCGGTCACGCTCATGTGGCGCGCCAGCGCCGGGCGGTTGCGCCGGCGATCGATCACGAAGTCGTGGCCGCGCGGCTTGCGCAGGATCGCCTCGCCGATCGCATCGGCGAGCTCGGCCTCGCCCGCGCCCGGCGCGCGCAAGGTCCGGCGCAGGTCGGCCTGGTCGTCCTGGCCGAGGCACATGTACAGCATGCCGGTGCAGGTCAGCCGCACGCGGTTGCAGCTCTCGCAGAAATTATGGGTCATCGGCGTGATGAAGCCGAGCCGCCGGCCGGTCTCGCGCACCGTGACATAGCGTGCCGGGCCGCCGGTCTGATAGTCGGTCGGATCGAGCGTCCAGCGGGTCTTCAGCCGCGCGCGCACCAGCGACAGCGGCAGGTACTGCTCCAGCCGGTCGCCCGAGATCTCGCCCAGCGGCATGGTCTCGATCAGGCAGAGGTCGAAGCCGTGGGTGCCGCACCAGGCGAGCAGCGTGTCGAGCTCGTCCTCGTTCACGCCCTTCAGCGCCACGGTGTTGATCTTGATCGCAAGACCGGCAGCCTTGGCGGCGAAGATGCCGTCGAGCGTCTTCTCGATCTTGCCCCAGCGGGTGATTTCGGCGAATTTCCCGGCATCGAGCGTGTCGAGCGAGACGTTGATGCGCCGGATGCCGGCGGCGGCGAGCTCGGTCGCGTATTTCGCCAGCAGCGTGCCGTTGGTGGTCAGCGTCAGCTCGTCGAGCCCCTGGCCGAGGCGCGCGCCCAGGCTCTGCACCAGCGTCATCAGGCCGCGCCGCACCAGCGGCTCGCCCCCGGTGAGGCGCAGCTTGCGCACGCCCAGGCGGATGAAGACACCGCACAGGCGGTCGAGCTCCTCGAGCGTCAGCAGCTCGGCCTTGGGCAGGAACGACATGTCCTCGGCCATGCAGTAGACGCAGCGCAGGTCGCAGCGGTCCGTCACCGACACGCGCAGATACGTGATGGCCCGGCCGAACGGATCGATCATGTCAGGTTGCGGCGGCATTTTCCTGGCCCGAACATAGGTCCCCCGCCCTGCCGCGGCAATCCGCCGGCTCAGCCGGCGACCGCCATCAGCCCGACCGCGAACAGGAAAACATAGGCGGTGGCCCGGAACCAGCGCTCGGGAAGCCGGCCGAACAGCGACACCCCCACCCGCACCGTCAGCAGCAGCACCGGCAGCAGTGCCGCGACGCGCACCAGCACTGCGATCCCTGCAAGCCCGTACCAGAACACCGGCAGCATCGCGACCAGCGAGACCATGCCGAAGAACACGATCAGGTTGGCCCGGTGCTGGCGCGCCGCCTCGGGCCCGGAAAGCAGGTACAGGATCACCGGCGGCCCGCTCATGCCGGTCGCCCCCTTCATGATGCCCGAGACCGCGCCGACCACGAGGTTCAGCCACAAGGGCCGCCTGCCGTGATAGCGCCAGCCGCTGGCCAGCAGCACCGCGAACCCCAGCACCAGCCCGCCGATCACCCGCCGCAGCGTCTGGCCTTCGACCGCGACCAGCGCATAGGCGCCGAACGGCAGCAGCGAGCAGGCGGTAGCCGCCATCGGCAGCGTCACCCGCCGGGTCCATAGCCGCCAGACCCCGGGCACCAGCGAGCCGGCGATCAGCGCCTCCATCGCCAGCATGATCGGCACACCCTCGCGCGGGGACCACAGCATGGAATAGATCGGCGCCAGCGTGATCGCGGTGCCGAAGCCGGCATAGCCGCGCATCACGCCGGCAAGCGCGGTGGCAAGCGCGGCCAGCACCATCTCGCGGTTCAGCAGCAGCGCCGCAAGCCCCGGGTCGTGCATGCCCCGCGCTCAGAACCCGGCGGCGCCGTCGTCGGCGCGATCGGTGTCGGCCGGCGGCGATCCGGGCTCGGCCACCACCACCAGCGCCGAACCGCCGGCGCGGATCAGCACCTTGCCGGCGTGCGGGAAATTCACGGTCACTCGATCGTCGGCGACGCTCTGCACCTGGCCGATGCCCCATTCGGGCCGGCCTTCCAGCCGAACGAATTGCCCCGGTTGCAGCACGCCGCGCATGACAGCATTCTTACCCGATGAACAGGCTTGGCTGGGTGGTGCAAGTCTGTGCGGCCCGTCGCGATGGAGCCGGTCACGGGGGGCCAGCCACTGGGGGATAGACGGATGGCGAAGGATCCGCAAACCGCCGCCGTGACGGCGGCCGGTTTGGCCCTGGCCGAACTGCTTTGCGCACGGCTGTGCCACGATTTCAGCGGCCCGCTCGGCACGCTGATCGCGGCCGCCGAACTGCTGGAAGACGGCGAGGCCGACGCAACCGAGGCGCGCGCCGCGGTGCTGGAAGCGGCGCATACGCTGTCGCGGCGCCTGCGCTACGCACGCGCTGCCTGGGGCGTCGGCGGGGCGGCGATCACGCCGGGCGAGCTCCTGGAACTGGCCGAGGGCGTGCCCGGGCAGGGTCGCGTGCGGCTCGACCTGTCGGCGCTGCCCACCGACGCGCCGCTGGGGCCGGGGCTTGCCCGCACGCTGATGTCGGCGATCCTGCTCGCCGCCGAGGCGCTGCCCAAGGGGGGCGTGGTGCGGGTGCTGGCCGACCCCGCTGCCGGCCAGGTGCTGCTGCTGCCCGAGGGTACGCCGGCTGCCTGGCCGCCTTCCGTCACCGCCACCCTGGCCGGCCGGCCCGAGGCGGAGGTCACGCCGCGCACCCTGCTCGCGCCGCTGACGCTCGCGATCGCGCATCAATCCGGCTTCACCCTGTCGCTCGCGCTGTCGAGCGGCGGCGCGCCGGCAATGCTCGCGATCGCCAGCGCTGCCCCGGCCGCAAGCCCGGCCGGCCATTAACGCTTCCGAGAGCCTGCCCGCCGATCCTGTCATCGGTCCTGGCCGCCGCTGCCGCCGGCGCTGAAGGGGGCCTGGCGCTCCCTCCCGGTGCCCAGGCCGCGGCGGCGCCCTGGATCGGAGCGCGCGGATGGACGAGCTGCTGGCGGATTTCCTGACCGAGACCAGCGAGGCACTGGCCGAATGCGCCAGCCTGCTGGTGCAGCTCGAACACGCGCCCGACGACCAGGCACTGGTCGGGCATGTCTTCCGCCTGGTGCACACGATCAAGGGCACCTGCGGCTTCCTCGGGCTGTCGCGGCTGGAAAGGGTCGCGCACGCCGCCGAGACCCTGCTCGACCGGTTCCGCGACGGCACGCTCGCGGTCACGCCCAGCGGGATCACCCTGGTGCTGCGGGCACTCGATGCCGTGCGCGCGATCGTTGCCGGGCTGGAGGCCACGCGCGCCGAGCCGCCCGGCAACGACGGCCCGCTGATCGCCGATCTCGATGCCGCCGCCGGCGAGGCGCCGGCAGCAGCGGCCGGCACCGCGCCCCTCCCCGCGCCGGCGGCACCCGAGCAAGGCGGCGGGTCCCTGCTTGCCGGCCAAGGCACTGGACACAGCCCTGAATACGGCACCGGCCAGAGCATCCGCGTGCGCCTTGCGCTCCTGGAGGAGCTGATGACCGAGGTCAGCGAGCTGGTGCTGGCCCGCAACCAGCTGCTGCAGCTGGCCCGGCACGAGCCGACCGGCAGCTTCACCGCGCCGCTGCAGCGGCTGTCGCGCATCACCACCTGCCTGCAGGAAGGGGTGATGAAGCTCCGCATGCAGCCGATCGGACGCGCCTGGTCGAAACTGCCGCGCCTGGTGCGCGACCTCGGCCACGAGCTCGGCAAGACGATCGAGCTGGTCGAGCGCGGCACCACCACCGAGCTCGACCGCCAGGTGCTCGAGCTGGTCACCGACCCGCTGACCCACATGGTGCGCAACAGCGCCGACCACGGGCTGGAAACGCCCGCCGAGCGGCGCCGTGCCGGCAAGCCGGAAGCCGGCCGCATCAGCCTCAACGCATTCCACGAGGCCGGCCAGATCGTGATCGAGGTCGCCGACGACGGGCGCGGGCTTGCGACCGGCGCGATCCGCGCCAAGGCACTCGGGCTTGGGCTTGCGAGCGAGGCCGAGCTCGCGGCGATGGGCGACCAGCAGATCCAGCAGTTCATCTTCCGCGCCGGCTTCTCGACCGCCGCCGCGGTCAGCGCGGTTTCCGGCCGCGGCGTCGGCCTCGACGTGGTCAGGACCAACATCGAGCGCATCGGCGGCACCATCGAGCTCCGTTCCTCGCCTGGCCAGGGCAGCGTCTTCATCATCCGGATCCCGCTGACGCTCGCGATCGTTCCGGCGCTGATCGTCGCCGCCGGCGGCGAGCGCTTCGCGATCGCGCAGCTCGGCGTGGTCGAGCTGGTGCGCCCCGGCGAGGGGACGGACAGCGCGATCGAACGCATCGGCGAGGCCAGGGTGCTGCGCCTGCGCGAGCGGGTGCTGCCGCTGGTCGATCTCGGCCGGCTGCTGGCGCTCGACCCGCCTCGCGGGCAGGTGGCCGACGGTGACGGCTTCGTCGTGGTCGTCCAGGTCGGCCCGCACGGCTTCGGCATCATCGTCGAGAACATCTTCGATACCGAGGAGGTCGTGGTCAGGCCGCTGGCGCCGATCCTGCGCCACCTCACGCTGTTCGCGGGCAGCACCATCCTGGGCGACGGCAGCGTGATCATGATCCTCGATGCGGCGGGCATCGCGCGCGCGAGCGGGGTCTGCACCACCCGCGCCGTGGCGGTGGCGCCGCCGGCGCCGCCCGGGCGGATCGAACGCACGGCGCTGCTGCTGTTCCGCGCCGGCGATGAAACGCCCAAGGCAGTGCCGCTCGGCCTGGTCGCGCGCCTGGAGAACGTGCCGCGCGCCGCCATCGAAACCGCCGGCGGGCGCCGCGTGATGCAGCATCGCGGCCAGCTGGTGCCGCTGGTCGCGATGCCAGGCATCTCCCTGGCGGCGCCCGCACAGCCGGTGCTGGTGTTCATCGACGGCAACCGCAGCATGGGCCTGATGGTCGATGCGATCCTTGACGTGGTCGAGGAAAGGCTGGAGGTCGCGCGCTCGGCCGACCAGCCCGGCCTGCTCGGCACCGCGCTGATCGCGGGCAGGGCGAGCGAGGTCCTCGATGCCGGCTACTGGCTGCGCCAGGCCTTCGCCGACTGGTTCATGCGCACCGACGCCGAGCGCGCGCCGGCCGCCCGGCCGCACCTGCTGGTGGTCGAGGACAGCGCCTTCTTCCGTGACCTGCTGGCGCCGACCCTGGCCGCCGCCGGCTACGACGTGACGACGGCGATGAACGGCGCCGCAGCGCTTCGCCTGCGCGACCAGGGGCTGGAGGTGGACTGCATCATCAGCGACATCGAGATGCCCGAACTCGACGGCTGCGCCTTCATGCGCGCGGTGCGTGCCGGCGGCGCCTGGGCGGGGCTGCCGGCGGTCGCGCTTTCCAGCCGCACCGGCGCCGCCGATCTCGCGCGCGGGCGCGCTGCCGGCTTCACCGACTATGTCGCGAAATTCGACCGGGCCGCCATCCTGGCCGCGATCGCGGGCGCGCTGCGAGCGCACGCCGAGACGGCAGCCAAGACGGCGGCCGAGACGGCAGCCAAGACGGCAGCCAAGACGGGCAGATGAGCGAGGCAGCTGCGATGCACGGCCCGGCCGCGGAAAGCCATCTCCCGCCCGGCGCAGGCAAGCGGGAGACCTACGTCACGCTTCGCACCGCCGGCCAGCTCGCGGCGATCGCGGTGGCGTCGGTGCGCGACGTGCTGGGCGGGCAGCGGATCACGCGGATTCCGCTGGCGCCGCCCTCGGTCGCGGGAAGCCTGAACCTGCGCGGGCGGATCGTGACCGCGATCGATCTCGCGATCCGCCTCGGCCTTGCCGGCGGCGATCCCCGGCGGGCGCGCATCAGCATGGTGGTCGAGCAGGACAGCGACCTCTACGCCCTGCTGGTCGACGAGGTGGGCGAGGTGGTCAGCCTCGCCGCCGCCGGCCTCGAGGAGAACCCGCCGACCCTTGATCGCTGCTGGCGGCAGGTGGCGCGCGGCATCCACCGGCTGGAGGACCGCCTGCTGGTGGTGCTGGATGTCGGGCGGCTGCTCGATCTCGGCGGCGGCTGATGCCGGCCCACGGATATTTCGACCGCGGCGGCGGGCGGGTGGCGCCGATGCCCGACACCGGCAGCCCGCGCATCCGGGTGCCATCGCCGCAGGCGCAGGGGCATTCGCCTGCCCCGCGCCCGCGCGGTCGCGCCCCGCGGGTGCTGGCGCTTGGTGCCAGCACCGGCGGGCCGCAGGCGCTGTTCGCCCTGTTCTCCGCCCTGCCGCGCAACTTCCCGCTGCCGGTGGTGGTGACCCAGCACATGCCCGAAACCTTCACCGCGATGCTGGCCGGGCACATCACCCGGCTCGGCGGCATGCACTGCGCCGAGGCGGCCGATGGCGCGCCGCTGCGGCCCGGCCAGGCGCTGCTGGCACCGGGCGGGCGGCACCTGCTGGTCGAGGCACGGGCCGAGGCGCTGGTGGCGCGGCTGTCGGACGCGGCACCCGAGAATTTCTGCCGCCCCGCCGTCGATCCGATGCTGACAAGTCTCGCCGGTGCGACCGCCGGCCGGGCGCTCGCGGTGATCCTGACCGGGATGGGACGCGACGGGCTGGCAGGCAGCCGCGCGCTGGTCGCCGCCGGCGGCATGGTGCTGGCGCAGGACGAGGCGACCAGCGTGGTCTGGGGCATGCCGGGCGCGGTCGCCCAGGCGGGGATCGCGGCCGAGATCCTGCCGCTTGCCGCGCTCGCGCCCCGCATCATCGCCCTTGCCACGGCGGAGGGCGCGTGAGCCGCGCACCCGAGGCACCCCTCAGCCCGGAGTCGTTCGCCTGGCTTGCCGCGTTCCTGAAGGCGGAGAGCGGCCTCGTGCTGAGCGAGGCCAGCCACTACCTGCCGGCGCAGCGGCTGTCCGAGATCGCGCGCGAGCAGGGTTGCGCGGGGCTGGAGGCGCTGGTGGCGCGGCTCAGGGGTGGCAGGCACGCGGCGCTTGCTTCCAGGGTGGTCGAGGCGATGACCACCAACGAGAGCTCGTTCTTCCGCGATGCGCGGCCGTTCGCGCATTTCCGCGAGACCCTCGCGCGCCTCGGCGCGGCGCGGCCGCCCGGCGTGCCGCTTCGCATCTGGTCGGCGGCCTGTTCGACCGGGCAGGAAGCCTATTCGCTTGCCATGCTGGTCGCCGAGGCGAAGGCGGCACTGGCGGGCCGGGCGGTCGAGATTCTCGGCACCGACCTGTCGCGGGCCGCGCTCGCCCGCGCGCGCCAGGGTCTCTACCGCCGCTTCGAGGTCGAGCGCGGCCTGCCGCCATCACTGCTGGCCAGGCATTTCCGCAAGGAGGGGGCAGGCTTTCGGGTCAGCGGGGCGCTGCGGGCGATGGTGTGCTGGCGCCGCCACAACCTGCTGGAGAGGCTGGCGCCGGCGGGCCGGTTCGACGTGGTGTTCTGCCGCAACGTGCTGCTCTATTTCGACCCGCCGACCAGGGAAGGCGTGCTGGAACGGATCGCGGCGACACTGCCGGCCGACGGCCTGCTCTATCTGGGCGGGGCGGAGACGCTGCGCGGCGTCAGCCAGCGGTTCGAACCGCTGGCCGGGCTGCGCGGCGTCTATGCACCGGTCTTCTGCGCCAGCGCTCAGCCGCCGGCGGTCGGCGCGGCGGCAGCGAGGCTGCGGGCACGCCCATCGCCAAGCCCGCCGGCCGGCGCCGGCGCTGCCGCCACCGGCCGCGGGCCGGCAAGGCCCGGCATCGGCGGGGGAAAAGCGGCGGCGGCGGCAGGCTCGCGCAGCACATAGCCGCGGCCCCACACCGTGCCGATCAGGTTGTCGCCACCGCTGGCTGCGAGCTTCTTGCGCAGCTTGCAGATGAAGACGTCGATGATCTTCACCTCCGGCTCGTCCATGCCGCCATAAAGGTGGTTCAGGAACGCTTCCTTGGTCAGCACCACGCCCTTGCGCAGCATCAGCAGCTCGAGGATCGAGAACTCCTTGCCGGTCAGGTGCACCGGCTGGCCGGCGACCGCGACCTCGCGGCTGTCGATGTCGAGCTCGAGCGGCCCGACGCGCAGGCGGCTGGTGGAAAAACCCTTGCTGCGGCGCACGATCGCCTGGATGCGCGCGATCAGTTCCTGCCGGTCGAACGGCTTGGTGATGTAGTCGTCGGCACCGAGCCCAAGCCCCTTCACCTTGGCCTGCGGTCGCGACAGGCCGGACAGGATCAGCACCGGCGTGGTCTGGCGCGCCGAACGCATGCGACGGACGACCTCGTAGCCCTCCATGTCGGGAAGGATCAGGTCAAGCACGACGATGTCGTAATCATAAAGGCGCGAGAGCTCGACCGCGTCCTCGCCGGTTTCCGCCTGATCGACCACCATGCCGGCGGTTTTCAGCATGAGCATCATGCCACGGGCTGCAGCCAGGTCGTCCTCTACCAGCAGAACACGCACAGATACCTCCCTTGCACAACCGCTGCGGGTAATATGCCACCCACAGTGGCGTGCTTAAAGGGGAATTTTACCGCTGGGATGTATTAAGTTCTAACCGAGGCCGCGAATCGCTGAGACGTATGATTAATTTTGGGACCACCCATGACGAATGCGATGGCTCGGCATACGCCCAGCGCCCTTTCCCCACGCCTGGCCGCGGCCCAGGCCGCCTTCGCGGCTCGGCCGCCATGGGATCTGTCGGGCCGGGTCGCCGACGTGATGGGCCTCAGCCTCGAAGT
>JADYYZ010000059.1 GCA_020853405.1 Acetobacteraceae bacterium | reverse complement strand
GCCGCCACGCTGCTGCACACCACCAACCTGGAATCGCTGGACTCGATCCGCGACCTCGCCGCCACCGTGGAACGCGCCTGGGGCGCGCCGGACGTGGTGGTCAACAACGCCGGCGTCTATCCGCGCACCGGCGTGCTGATCAACCTGGAGCCGGCCGAGTTCGACCGCATCATGAACGTCAATGTCCGCGCCCCGTTCCTGGTGGTCCAGGCGATGGCGCGGCTGATGATCGCCCAAGGCGTGGCCGGCAGCGTGGTCAATATCGGCTCGGGTGCCGCCCGCCAGATGCCCACCGGCAGCGTCACCTACTGCATGAGCAAGACGGCGCTGGAACGGCTGTCCAAGGGCCAGGCGCTGGAACTGGCGCCGCACAAGATCCGGGTGAACGTGGTCGAGCCCGGCTTCGCCCCCGGCAGCGACTTCTCCTACCTGCCGCCCGACTATGTCGAGCGCATGACCGCGCGCATCCCGCTCGGCCGCAACAGCGAACCGCAGGACGCCGCGGGGATGGTGATGTACCTGTCGTCGCAGGCCGCCAGCTACATCACCGGCGCGGTGGTCAGCTGCGACGGCGGCAATTCGATCGGCACGTTCCAGCCGGCCACCAACAGCTGATGCCGTGACGCTTAACCAAATCTTGGCCATTGCCGCCCATTCTGGCCCAAGCGGTGGATGCACGGCGCTGTGATCGCCGGTTTGCACACGCCAGCCATGCATGATACTGGGCGAGCGATGAAATTCAGACATGTGGCTCTGGCGGCGATTGCGGTGAGTTTTGGCCATGCCGGCACCGCCCGTGCCGACCTGGCCTGCGGCTCGCTGCTGATGCCCGCCGGACAGCTCAAGCAGGTGTCGCGCGGCGTCAGCGCCCACCATTCCGGGCTGGACCTGATCTCTCCGCAGGGTTCCCCGCTGCGCGCCGCCGCCGGCGGCACCGTGGTCGCCGCGACACAATATTTCGCCTACGGCCTGATGGTCGATATCGCCCATGGCAACGGTGTGGTCACCCGCTACGCCCATATGAGCGCCTTCGCCCCCGGCATCCGTCCGGGCGCCGCGGTGGCCGCCGGCCAACTGATCGGCCAGGTCGGGCGCACCGGCCGCGCCAGCACCCCGCATGTGCATTTCGAGGTGCGGATCGCCGGCCGGCCGGTCGATCCCAAGCCCTACCTGTCGCTGGCCACCTGCACCGCGCGCACCCCCGGCATCCGCTTCGACGAGGCGCAAGCGCGCCCCGCCGCGCAAGTCGCCGCCGCGCCGCCGCTGGCCGCGCGGCGGATCGACGGGCGGCCGGGCGGTCTGCTGGAGTAGTGTTGCTGCCAGCAAGAAAGAAAGTCTTCTTTTTTTGAAGAAAAAGAAGCAAAAAGACTTTCGATACTATTCCATCGGAAGTCGGCCAAGCGCCCCAGATCAGCGAATGAAAGTTTTTTGGTTCTTTTTTTCAAAAAAGAACATTCTTCCTTTCAGCCAGCCGTCAATCTCTGCCGTTCGGCATGCTGGGGAATGCTCCACGCGATGCGTCCGGGCGCATGGCAGGCCGGGCACGCCAGATGCCAGCGCGCATGGGCCGTGCCGCACTGGCCGCAGCGCCAGGTCGGGTCGGAAGGTGCCTCCGCCGCTTCGCGCAGCAGATCTGCCGGGTCCTGCCCGCCGGCCGCTGCGATGTCGGCCAGCAGCAGGAAGATGCGTCGCGTCGGCACGGCCAGGCTGCGGGCGCGCTCGGCATGGAATGCCGCCTCGTGCAGGTCGCCGGCCGCCAGCGACAGCCGGCCCAGCAGGTACTGCGTCTCGACATGTTCGGCATGGGCGTTGGACAGCTTCACCGCCACGCGCAGGCGCGCCGCCGGGTCGGCGGTCTCGGCCAGCAGGAAGGCGGCGAGGTCGGGGTGCGGCGCGCTGCGCCAGGCCTCCACCACCACCTCCTCGGCCTTCGCCTCGCGGCCTTCGCGGCGCAGGGCGGCGGCATGGGCCAGGGCGGCGGGGGCAAAGCGGGGATTGGCCTTCCACGCCTGCCGCGCCAGCCGCGCGGCGGTCTGCGGGTCCGCCTCGGCGCCGGCGGCCTCGGTGGCCAGCAGTTCCACCGGCAGGTCCGGTCCGGCCAGGGCCAGTGCGCGCGACCAGTTGCCGGTCTCCTCGGCCAGCCGCAGCCGGGCGTCGCGCAGCCATGTCCCGCCGGGGTGCATCGCCTCGGCGCGGCGCGCCAGGCGGGCCGCCTCGGCCCAGTCCTCGCGCGCCACGGCGAGGCGGAACAGGCCGCGCAATCCGAGGAATTCGCCCCCGGGGCTGCCGAGCAGGGCCTGGTAGCAAGCCTCGGCCTCCGCCAGGTTGCCGGCAAGCCGGGCCGCCTCGGCCGCCAGCAGCAGGGTCTGCGGCGTGTCGCCCAGGGCGGCGCGGGCGCGCTGGGCGGCGCGGCGCGCCGGCTCGGCCTCACCGGCCGCCAGCGCCACCAGGGCACGCCCGACCGCGGTATCGCCGCGCCGGCGCTGGCGGCCGCGGCGCCAGAACCGGACCGCCCCGGACAGGCCGAACAGCGCCATCAGCAGGCGCAGCGCCAGCATCAGCAACAGCAGCGCGATCGCGCCGGCCACCACCGCCACCGGCGACGCCGCCTCCACCGCATAGCCGAAGCCGGACAGCACCACGGTGCCGGGCAGATGGGCCACCCACCAGGCCACGCCGAGCGTGACGGCGGTGGCGGCCAGGACGAACAGGACGCGGCGCATTACTGGGCCCGCAGCGCGGCCAGCGCCGCCCGGGCATCCAGCAGCGCCTGCGCCTCGGCGCGCCACGGCGCCATCGCCGCCGCCGCCCCGGGATCCAGCGCATCGAGGGCGGCAACGGCCCCGCCGAGGTCGCCCGCGGCCAGCAGGCCGCCTGCGTGGCCCAGCACCTTGGCCGCCGGCGTGCCAAGCAGCACCGTGTCACCTGCCCGCACCGTCACCAGGCCACGCAGGCGCTGCCAGGCGCGATCGGCGATGCCGGTAGCCGCACCCTCGGCGTGGCTGGCGTCACGCGCACGGGACGCGGCGGCGGCGAATGACTGCCGCAGTCCGGCCAGCGTCGGCGGCGGCACCGTGGCGAAGCGGGACAGCGCCGGCGGCGCGCCGGGGATCTCGCCCACGGCCTGCCCGGCATCCAGCGCCGCGGCGGCACGCTGCAACGCGGCAAGGCGGATGGTGCCGGCAGCGCTCTGCGCGGCGCGGGTCGCGGCCTGTTCGGCCTGGGCGGCGCGCTGCGCCAACGCGGCCACCTGCCCGGCCAGCGCCGGGTCGACGGCAGGGCTGGCCGGGCGCTGTTCCAGGGCGGCGACCCGTGCGGCCAGCGCAGGGTCGGCGGTGGCCGGCGTCGCGGCGCCGCGCTGCTCCAGCGCGGCGATCCGCGCCTCCAGCGGGCGCAGGTCGATGCTCGGCGCGGGGCGCTGCTCGCCCTGGGCCACGCGCTGCTGCAAGCCGCGAACCTGCTCGCGCAGGGCGGCCAGATCGGCCGATGCGACGGCGTCCTCGGCCATCTGCTGCTGCCGCTGCCAGACGACGGCGAGTCCGCCGGCGAGCAGGGCGACGGCAAACGCCGTCAACACCACGCCGGCAGTGCGCGACGGCTGCGCGGCCCGCCCGGGCTCAGGACGGGCCG
>JADYYZ010000058.1 GCA_020853405.1 Acetobacteraceae bacterium | reverse complement strand
CGGCCAAACGCTGCGCCACCGGGATCCACGCCTTTGTCATTCCCTTCGCGGCGTTCTCGTGCTTGCGCATCCCCGGCAGCGCTCGCCCGATGGAACCGTACATGGGCTGAAACGTCGTTCTGCGGCAGGCCTCGGCAACTGCCATGCCCGCCTCCGGGCTGAACCGGATGCCGGCATGTCATGGATTCGCCAATGGCCGATACCACGTCACCGCCTCGGCGGGGTTCTGCGGCATGCCCTGGCTGCGGCGATACCTGACCCCGAGGCTGAGCTGGGCGCTGGCCTGTCCCCGACCGGCAGCTTGCCGGTACCACATCACCGCCTCGGCGTCGCTCTGCGGCATGCCCTGGCTGCGGCGATCCATGATCCCGTGGTTGAACCGGGCGCCGGTCGGTCCCTGATCGGCAGCTTGCCGATACCACGTCACCGCCTCGGCGGGGTTCTGCGGCATGCCCTGGCCATAGCGATGCATGAAGCCGAGGATGACCCGGGCGCCGGCTTCGCCCTGATCGGCCAACGGTATCGGAAGGTGCCGCGCTTCCTGGAACCTGCCGGCGTCATGAACCACGGTGCCGTCCTCAAACGGCCCGGCGATGGCACGCACCGTCCCGAATATCAGGGCAAACACCATAAGCAGGGCTGTCATCGCAGGGTGCATGATCGACTCGCAGTCGCCATGGGGAGCAACGGGCAGATTCTCTGACACATCGGCCGTGGTCGGCAAGTGTCCATCCCGATGGGCCTCGACCGCGACCGGACCAGGCGGACAAATGGCACTGCCCCGCCAAGACGGGCGCGGGGCCATGGCGAGCCGACACAGCCCGGCGCCCCGGTGCCCGAACGCCCGCGGCCTTGTCGTGGCGCCACCGGACACGCCGACCCCGGTTGCCGTTTCCCGCACCATGCTTTGCCCGCGGCACTCGCGGGCCCGTGGATTCGGACCAGCCGGGCCCAGGCCCGCAAGGCCGGGTCAGGGTGCCAGGCCGATCCGGTTCTCGAACACCACGAACCACGGCCGGACATTGCGACGCAGCCGCCCGTCAGGCCCGGTCGCGTAGCGCACCGCGGTCACCGCCTGGGCGACATTTCCGCCGAGCGCCAGCACTTCGCCGGGGGCAGTTTCGCTGACGATGTCGCAATGCATCGGCCGGGGCGTGCCGGCTTCTGCCCGGCGCTGCGCCAGGCTGGCGAGCGGGCGGGCGCCGCGGGCGAAGCAGATCATGTCGCCCGCCACCGGCGCGTATTCGGTCACATCGTGCGCCAGGAAGGTTGCCCGCCCGCCCCAGCGATCCCCGGCGGCAATCAACGCATCGACATAGACCCAATGCGCCGCCGCCGGCGGAAACTCGGCGCGATCGATGCCGGCGCTGCGCAGCGCGAAGGCGATGAAGGCGGCCGACCAGGGCTGGCAGCCCCACACCGCGTCGCGCCCGCCCGCCGCCCGCTCCGGTGCATCGCAGCGCTCGGCGCCGCGCGCGAAGGCGCGTTTGTTGCGCGTGATGTAATCCTGCCAATCGACCGCGGACCAGTACGCCAGGACCTTGGAGAAGGCGGCGGGTGCCTGTTCGGCCACCGGACCCTCGTCGCGGTCCAAGGGCGCATGCGTGCGGCCATCGACGATGCGGGCGCCCCATTCGCGCCACTCCCCCTCCAGGATGCGCAGCAGCCGGGCCCGGGTGGCCGCGGGGTATTCCAGCGGCGGCGTCTCGGCCACCGGCACGGAAGGGGGCGGGCGCGGGGCACAGGCGGCGAGGGCGAGCAACAGGACCAGCAGGCGACGCATGGCAGCACTTCGCCCCCTGCGCGCCCGCGCGTCAACGCCGCAGTTTGCATTGGCGCCTCCCGTTACTACTATGACGATAGTCACTGGAGGCACCAATGCAGCGCAAGACCTTCCGCGCCATGGTCTGCCCGATCGCCCGCGGCCTGGACCGCGTCGGCGAGTGGTGGAGCATCCTGATCCTGCGCGACGCCTTCGCCGGCATGACGCGGTTCGAGGCGTTCCAGACCAGCCTGGGCATCGCGCCGGGCATGCTGACCCGCCGGTTGCGCGCGCTGGAGGCGGCCGGCCTGCTGGAACGCCGACGCTACAGCACCCGCCCGCCGCGCGACGAATACGTGCTGACCGCGCGCGGCGAGGATTTCCGCCCGGTGCTGATCACCCTTCTGGCTTGGGGCAACCGCCATTTCGCGCCGGAGGGCGCCAGCACCCAACTGGTCGACGCCGCCACCGGCACCCCGGTGGAGCCGCTGCTGGTCGATCGCGCCAGCCGCCGCCCGCTGGTGGCACCGGATTTCGCGTTGGCCCCCGGCCCGGCGGCGCGGCCCGGTGCGCGCGTTCGGCCCGGTGCCACGCGTGATCTGTTGGGCAATCCCCATCCCGCCAGCTCCGATGCCGAGGGTGCCGGCCGATGAACGTCGTCGCCGCGCCGCCGATCGTGCCACCGCTACCTGCGCCGGCGATGAGCCCGCGCACCCGCCGGCTGCTGGAAGGCCCGATCGTACCGACGCTGCTGCAACTGGCCTGGCCGAACATCCTGGTGATGCTGGCGCAGGCGTCCACCGGGCTGATCGAAACCTGGTGGGTATCGTTCCTGGGCACCGACGCGCTGGCCGGCATGGCACTGGTGTTTCCCGGCTTCATGATGATGAGCATGTTGTCAGGCGGTGCCATGGGCGGCGGCATTTCCTCGGCAGTGGCGCGGGCCTTGGGCAGCGGGCGGCGAGCCGATGCCGACGCCTATGTGCTGCATGCCGTCGTGGTGAACGGGGCGCTGGGGCTGCTGAGCACGGCGCTGTTCCTGGGCTTCGGCGCGCAGATCTATGGCGCGATGGGCGGGCAGGGCGCCTCGCTGGCCGCCGCGCTGGCGTATTCCGACATCGTGTTTGCCGGCGTCGTGCTGGTCTGGCTGATGAACGCCCTGGCCAGCGTGATCCGCGGCACCGGCAACATGCTGGTGCCCTCGCTGGCGGTCTGCCTGGGCGTGGTGCTGCTGGTGCCGTTGTCGCCGGTGCTGATCTTCGGCTTTGGTCCGGTGCCGGCGATGGGCATTGCCGGCGGGGCGCTGGCGGTGGTGCTGACCACGGCGATGACCGCGACGGTGCTGGCGATCTACCTGCTGGCCGGGCGCAGCATCGTCCGCCCGGTGCTGGCGCGGCTGCGCTGGGCGCTGTTCGCCGACATCCTGCGTGTGGGCGCGGTGGGCTCGGTCAGCACCTTGCAGACCTCGCTGACGGTGGCACTGACCACCGCGCTGGTCGGCATGGCGGCGGGGCCGGCGGCGGTGGCGGGGTATGGCACCGGGGCGCGGCTGGAATATCTGTTGATCCCGCTGGTGTTCGGGCTCGGCGCGCCGCTGGTGGCGCTGGTGGGCACCAATATCGGCGCCGGGCAGCGCGCGCGGGCGCTGCGCATCGCCCTGACCGGCGGCGCGCTGGCCTTCGCCATGACCGAGACCGTCGGCCTGCTGGCGGCGGCGTTCCCGGCGGCCTGGCTGGGGCTGTTCACCGACGACGCGCTGATTCTGGCAACCGGCAGCGCCTATCTGCGCCTGGTCGGCCCGGCCTATGGCTTCTTCGGGCTGGGGCTGTGCCTGTATTTCGCCTCCCAGGGGGCAGGGCGGCTGGGCTGGCCACTGGCGGCGGGGCTGCTGCGCATGCTGGTGGCGGTCGGCGGCGGCGCGCTGGCGCTCCACCTGACCGGATCGCTGGCCGCATTGTTCGCGGCGCTGGCGCTGGGGATGGTGCTGTATGGCGTCGGGCTGGCCACCGTCATTGCCCGCGGAGTGTGGTTCCGCTAGCCGTCCGTCGGAGGGCTGACGCCATCGGCCACCTGCGCTAGGCTGCGGTCCCGGCCGGAGGCCACGTGACGTCATTCAAGTTCCTGCATGCCGCCGACCTGCACCTGGACAGCCCGCTGCGCGGCCTGGCGCGCGACCCCGAGGCGCCGGCCGGGCGCATCCGCCGCGCCACCCGCGACGCGCTGGTCAATCTGGTCGATGCCGCCCTGGCCGAGCGCGTCGCCTTCGTGCTGCTGGCCGGCGACCTGTATGACGGCGACTGGCGGGATTGGGGCACCGGGCAGTTCCTGATCGCCCAACTGGCGCGGCTGACCACGGAAGACATCCGCGTGGTGGCCATCAGCGGCAACCATGATGCCGCCAGCCAGATGACCCGCCACCTGCCCTGGCCCGCGGGCGCCACCATGCTGCCCACCGACCGGCCGGCGACGCTGGACTGGGAGGATCTCGGCGTTGCCGTGCATGGCCAGGGCTTCGCCCGCCGCGACGTGGCCGAGAACCTGGCGCGCGGCTACCCGCCACCGCTGCCCGGCCGCCTCAACATCGGCCTGCTGCACACCGCCGCCGGGCGCGGCGGGCACGAGAACTACGCCCCCTGCACGCCGGAACAGCTCGCCGCCCACGGCTACGACTACTGGGCGCTCGGCCACGTCCATGCCCGCGAGGTGGTCGCCGAGGCGCCCTGGATCGTCTTCCCCGGCAACATCCAGGGCCGCGATGTCAACGAGGCCGGGGCCAAGGGCGCCACCCTGGTCACCGTGACCGACGGCGCCATCGCCGGGCTGGCGCATCTGGCGCTGGACGTGGTGCGCTGGGCGCGCGTGGCGGTGGATCTGGGCGGTGCCGAGACCGAGGCGGAGGCTTTGGCCCGGCTGCACGCCCCGCTGGCCGGGGCGATCGCGGCGGCGCAGGGGCGGCTGCTGGCGCTGCGCATCGAGCTGTCCGGCACCTGCGCCGCCCATGCCGCGCTGGCCGCCGATCCCGTCGCCCTGCGCGAGCAGGTGCGCGCCGAGGCGGTGGCCCAGGCCGGCGGGGCGGAGCTGTGGCTGGAGGAGGTGCGCCTGGCCACCCGCCCGCCCGCCGCACCGGCCCCCCGCGACGGGGCGCTGGGCATGCTGCTGGCCGCAATCGACAGCCCGCCCTCCGCCGAGTTGGCCGCCGCATTGCGCGACCATGCCACGGCCCTGCTGGCCAAGGCCGGCACGGCCCGCAACCGCCTGCCGCCCGACCATCCCGCGCTGCGCCTGGCCGCCGGCGAGAGGCCGGCCGAATGGCTGGACCGCGCCCGCGCCATGCTGCGCGCCCGGCTGGGGGAGGGCTGATGCGCCTGGCCGGGCTGACGCTGACCAATTACGGCAACTTCGCCGACGAGCGCTTCATCTTCGACCCCACGCCGGGGCGGCTCAACCTGGTGCTGGCGCCCAACGCCGCCGGCAAGTCGGTGCTGCGCCAGGCTTTCTCGGACCTCCTGTGCGGCATCCATCCGCGGAGCCCGATGGATTTTCGCTACGGCTATCCCGGCATGCGGCTGATGGCCGAGGCGGTGCTGGCCGATGGCCGCCGGCTTGTGTTCGGCCGCCGCAAGGGCACCGGCAACACGCTGGTCGATGCCGACGGCGCCGCCCTGGACCGCGCGGTGCTGGATGCGGCCACGGGACCGGTCGATCGCGCCGTGCTGGAACGGCTGTTCGCGCTGGACACCGCCCTGTTGCGCGAGGGCGGGCGCGGGTTGCTGGCCTCCGGCGGCGCGCTGGCCGAGGCGCTGGTCAGCGCCGCCGGCGGGCTGCGCCAGGCGCGCGCGGTGCTGGACGGGCTGCGCGGCGAGCGCGATGCCCTGGCGCCGCTGGGTCGCGCGCCCAACCGGCCGCTGGCCCGGGCGGTGGCGGCGCTGGCGGCGGCACGCGGCGCGCTGCGCGAGGCCACCTTCACCCCGGAGGCCTGGGCGCGCGCGCAGGCGGCGCTGGACCAGGCGACCGCACGGCGCGCGGCGGCCAACGCGGCGGCGGCGGATGCGGCGTCACGGACCGCGCGGCTGGAGCGTGTGCGCCGCATCCGCCCGCATCTGGCCGCCCATGACGCCGCTGAGGAATGGCTCGCCGCGCACCCTGATGCCCCGACCCTGCCGCCCGGCCTCGCGGCCCGGCTGGCCGAGGCGCGCGGCGCCGCGGTGCGCGCCGAGGACGGGCTTGCCCGGGCGCGGGCCCGCCACGCGGAGCTCGCTTCCCAGTATGAAGCACTCGCCCCTGACCCCGACATGCTGGCGGAGGCAGCGGCGCTGACCGCCCTGGAGGTACGCTCAGGTGCCGCGGAGAAGGCGGTGCGCGACCTGCCGGGCGTGGCGGCCGAGCACGCCGCCCGGCTGGCCGAGGCGGCCCGGCTGCGCGGCGAACTCGGCGGTGCCGCGGTGCGGGTGCCGCCGCAGCCGGCCTTGCGCGCGGCACGCCGGCTGATCGTCGAGCATGGCGCGCAGGAAGCCGAGCACGCCCGCCTCTCCGGCCTGCTCCCGGCCCGCCGGCGCGAGCTGGCGGCGACGCGCGAGGCACTGGCCGCCCTGCCGCCCGCCGGCGAGGTGGCGGCGCTGGAGGCGCTGCGGCGCGAGATCGGCGACCCCGACACCGCGGCGGCCGATGCCGCCCTGGCGCGCGCCGAGGCGGAGGCAGCGCGCTGCCTCGCCCTGGTGCCGCGCCTGGCGGGCGATGCCGCGGCGCTGGCGGCGCTGGTGGTGCCGTCGCTGGCCGAGATCGAGCAGGCCGATGCCGAACTGGCCGAGGCACGCCGGGCGCATGACGCAGCCGCCCAGCGCCAGCGCGCCGCTTCCGGGGCGTTGGCGGCGGCGCGCGCCCGTCTGGCCGGGCAGGCCGAGGTCGCCGACCTGATCGACCCGGACGCGGTCGCCGCCGCCCGCCGCCACCGCGATCGCGGCTGGGACCTGGTATTCCGCACCGGCTTCGGCGGACCGTTGCCCACGGCGGACGACGTCGCGGCCTGGAGCGGCGGGGAGGCGCTGCCGATCGCCTATGTCCGCGCCGTCACCGCCGCGGACGGGCTTGCCGACCGTCGCCAGGCCCTGGCCGGGCGCATCGCCGAAGCCGCCGTCGCCGATCGCGCCGCGCTGGCGGCCGTGGCCGAACTGGCCGAAGCCGAGGCGGTGCTGACCCCGGCACTTGCTGCGCGCGACGCCGCCGCGGCACGCTGGAATGCGCTCTGCCGCGCGGTGGGCCAGCCCGAGGGCAGCCGCCTGGCGGTGCTGCGCGACTTCCTCGCCCGGCGGGAGGCGGCGCTGGCGGCCGCGCAATCGGCCAGCCTGGCCGCCACCGCCCGCGCCGCACTGGCCGCGCGCCATGCCGGCTGGCAGTCCCGCCTTGCCGCCGCGCTGGCGGCGGACCCCGCCCTGGACCTGCCGGCCCTGCTGGCGGAGGCCGAGCGGCGCCTGGAGCAGCGCGACCGGCACCTCGCCGCCCGTGCCGCCGCCGACGAGAAGCTGCGGGCAGCCAACTCATCGGCGGCGCAGGTGGAAGCCGAGCTCGATGCACATGTGGCGGCACGCGCCGCGTGGCAACAGCGCTGGCAGGCGAGCCAGGCGGCGCTGGGCCGCGACCCCGCGGAGGCGCCGGCGTTCCTGGACGATGTATTGAGCCTCTACGACAGGCTCGACGCCACCGACCGCGCCGCCGCGGAACTGGCCGCCCGCATCGCCGGCATGAACGGCGACATCGACCGTTTCGGCCACGCGGTGGCCGCCCTGGCCGCGCGGCTCGGCCTGCGTCCCGACGATCCCATCGCCAGCTTGCGCCTGCTGCGCGCCCGCGCCGATGCCGCGCGCGACATCGCGCAGCAGCGCGCCGTGCTCGCCCGCAGCCTGGAGCAGGCGGAAGACGACATGCGCGCGGCCGCGACGGCGCAGGCCGACGCCGCCACCGCGCTGCGCGCCGCCATCGCTGGTGCCGGCGCCGAGGATGCCGAGGGCGCCGAGCGCCGCATCGCCCTGGCCGAAGCGCGCGCCGCGCAGGCCGCCGGGCGCGATGCGGCGCTGGCGGCGCTGCGCGCGGAGGGCGACGGCCTCGCGCTGGCCGCCTTGCATGCCGAAGCCGCCACCCACCCGGCCGAGATGCTGGCGCAATTGATGGAGGAGGCGCGGCAACGCGCCGACGCCGCGCGCGAGGACGGCCAGGCGGCCAGCGCCGATGCGGCGAGCCTTGCCGGCGAGCTGGCGCGCCACGAAGCCGATCTCGCCGCCGTCACCGCGCGCGCCGACGAGGAGGCCGCGATCGCCGAACTGGGCCAGGTGCTCGACCAGGCCCTGCTGCTGCACGGCGCCGCATCGTTGCTGGAATATGGGCTGAAGGCGGTGGAGCAGGCCGGCAGCGGCGGCATTCTGGCGCGCATCGGCGCGCATTTCATTGCCCTGACCGGCGGCGCCTATGCCAGCGTGGTCACCGGCGAGACGGAGTCCGGCGCGGCGGACCTGCGCGTGGTCCTGCCCGGCGTGCCGGACGCGCCGAAGTCGGTGGACCAGCTATCCGAGGGCACGCG
>JADYYZ010000057.1 GCA_020853405.1 Acetobacteraceae bacterium | reverse complement strand
TCGGGGCACGCGCCGTGCCGTGATCGGCGCCTCGGCCTCCCGCCATGGTCAGCACCGCGCGTACGGCGCTCTGCCAGCCGGCCAGTTTCTCGCTCCTGGTGCTGGCGCCCATGCGCGGCTCGAACACGCGGTCGGGCCGCCAGGCAGGGGCAGCATCGAGCGAGGCAATCAGGCCGGCGCCGATGCCGGCCAGGATCGCCGCCCCGCGCGCCGCCGCGTTCAGGTCCGCCGGGCGCTCGACCGCAACCCCGCACAGGTCGGCGATCGCCTGGCAGGCGAAATCATTGTGCGTGAGCCCGCCATCCACCCGAAGCCGGCTGATCGCCGCGCCAAGGTCGAGCTCGATCGCATCGAGCAGGTCGCGGGTCTGGAAGGCTTGCGCCTCCAGCGCGGCACGGGCGATCTCGGCCCGGCTGGTGTCGCGGCTGATGCCAAGGATGGCGCCGCGGGCATCGGCGTTCCAATGCGGCGCGCCGAAGCCGGTGAAGGCAGGCACGAAATAGACCGGGCTGTCCTCGGCCGCCTCGGCAAGAAGTTCGCTGTCGGCGGCATCGCGCAGCACACCCAGCCGATCGCTGAGCCAGGTGATCGCGGTGCCGGCATTCAGGATCGCGCCTTCCAGGGCGAACGCAGCCACGCCGCCAATGCGCCAGGCCGGCGTGGCCAGCAGCCGATGCTTCGACCGCGGCACCGCCGCGCCGGCATGGACCAGGGTGAAGGCGCCGCTGGCATAGGAGCAGTTGGCCTGGCCCTGCCGCACGCAATCCTGCCCGGCCAGCGCGCCCTGCTGGTTGCCGATGACCGCCCGGATCGGCACGGCTGCGCCGAACAGGCCGGCGTCCGCGATCCCCAGATCGCCGCAACTGTCGAGAACGCGCGGCAGCACCGGCGGCGGCACCCGGAACGCGGCGAGCAGCACCGGGTCCCAGTCCTGGCCGTGCAGGTTGAACAGCAGCGTGCGCGCGGCATTGGTGGCGTCGGTCGCGTGCACTGCGCCGGCGCTGAGCTGCCACAGCAGCCAGGAATCGACGGTGCCGAACCGGAGGCCGCCAGTCTCCGCCCGCGTCCGGGCACCCGGCAGCGCATCCAGGAGCCAGGTCAGTTTGGTTGCCGAGAAGGTCGGGTCGAGCCGAAGCCCCGTGCGCAACGCGATGTCGGCCTCCAGCCCCTCGGCACGCAGGGCGGCGCAGTGGGCGGCGGTGCGCCGGTCCTGCCAGCTGATCGCGTTGGCGAGCGGCGCGCCCGTTTCGGCGTCCCACAGCAGCGTGGTCTCGCGCTGGTTGGCGATGCCGATCCCGGCAAGGTCGGCGGCCGCGGCGCCGGCACGCGCCAGTGCGGCCCGGCAGACCTCGACGACATCGGCAAGAATCTCGCGCGGGTCGAACTCGATCCTGCCCGGCCCGGGATAGATCTGGCGCAGCGGCTTTTCGGCCTGGGCGAGAACCTGGCCGTCCGGCGTATAGATGAAGGCACGGCTTCGTGTGGTCTGCTGGTCGATGGCCAACAGCAGGTCGCGCGTTGAGCTCGCACGCCCGCCCCCGATCATGCAACGCTACCGGCCATGCCGGATTTTCCCTACCATCCGATTCCGCGAACGTGGCGGGCGAATGTTGCGGTAGGATGTCGCGGCGTGCCGGAGAGGCGGATTTGACGATGAGACCCAGCACCGGCACCGGCCACCGCCCGGCACGGCGCGGGGCTGCCCCTGGCGCGGCCTGACCGGGGCGACATGCCGTCGGCCAATCCCGCTGCGATCGTCGCCGACGCCGTGCTCGGCGCCAACCAGGCGTTCTACGATGCGCTCAACGCGCGCGACCTCGACGCCATGGACGCGCTGTGGTCGCGCATCTCGCCGGTTGCCTGCATCCATCCCGGATGGGCGCCGCTGACCGAGCGCGACAACGTGATGCAGTCGTTCCGGGCGATCCTGGGCAGCCGGGATACCCCTGAAATCCTCTGCCAGGACCCGCAGGTGCTGCTATGGGGCGAGTTCGCGCTGGTGGTCTGCTTTGAACGCCTGGGCGAAGCGGTGCTGGCGGCCGCCAATACCTTCCGGCTCGAGGAGGGCATCTGGCGGCTGGTGCACCACCAGGCAGGCCCTGCCGCCGAGGGGCCGGAGCCCGACCTGCCGCCGCCCGGGCGCCGGCAGCTGCATTGATACCGCCGGCACGGCCGGGCGGCTTGTGCGCCCAGGATCAGTCCCGGGCAACCGCCTGGCCGTTCACCCAGGTCCAGCGCGCCGGCGGCGAGGCCAAACGCTGCGGCGCCGGCAGGGCCGCCTGCACGCCGCTGCCACCCTGCCAGAACCAGCCGCTGCTGGCGGCACTGGCGGGCGCAACGCGGGAAGCTGCCGGCCGCGCCCGCACGTCGCGATCGGCCGCGATCTCGATCCGCTCGAACCCGCCGCTGCGGTCGGCACGCGGGTAGATGAAGCCATAGGTCGGATACTCGCGGCCCCAGCTGCCGATGCCGTTGGCCACCCGCACCATGGTCCAGTCATTGTTGGCCGACACGTCGATCACGCTGGCGCCACGCCGGACCATGCCCTTGCGCTGGCCGGGGCCGGCCCAGTTCGCGTCGTCGACCAGCACCTCGCGTGAGGACAGCACGCGCGAAACAACCGAAACATGGCCGAGCCGCATGCCGCCCGAGGAGCGGAAATTCAGCACCGCGCCGACTTCCGGCCGCTGCCCGCGGTCGAACTGGCCGGCGGCGTTGTACCACCAGGCATGCGCATTGCCGGAAAGGTGCACGCCCGACGCATCGCGGGCGAAGGTCACGCATTGCAGGACAGGACCGCGATAGTACCGCGCCGACGAGGCAACATTCTTGCGCGCGGCCGAGTGCCGTGCTGGCGCCTGGCGGGCGCTGGCGGCGGGGCGGGCGGCGTGCGCGGCGGATTTGGCATGTTGCGGGCCCGGACTTGCCGCGGCCGCCTCGCCAGACTGGCAGGCCATCGTGAACGCCGTGGCGCAGAGGAAAAGAATCGCGTCGCGGGTCCTGATCCGCATGCCGTTGTCTCCCCACTCCCTGTTACAACCTGAAACATTCGCTACCCGGGCATGCGGAATCGGGCAACGGGGATATGCACGTGCCACAAGTTTGCCATGCGATCGCACCGAAACCCCCTGTGGAGAAAGAGCCATCCCATGACTTTAGTCCTAGAATCAGCCTGGCGCGCGATGGCTGGGGCTTGGTGCCCCTCGGCAGCCCGACCTGCGGCGGCCGTGTCGCACCTGCGTGCCGGCGGCAGCGGCTGCACGGGTTCAGGCCAGCGCAATCCCTTGCGTGCTATGCCCGCGCCGCACGGTTAGGCGTGCCAGGGGCGGCCAGCATGGAGTCGAGCGCGGCGTGGCGGACGGCCTGATTCCGGAAGAACCCGTGGCGGAAGGACCGGGGGCGCTCCGGCGGAAGCGGGGCGACCGCCCCACGGGTGCCCGGCGACTCGACCTCGACCGCGCGCGTGGCTTCGCCATCCTGCTGGTGGTGTTCGGCCACCTGATGGGACGCGCCCGGCCCGATGGCATGGACTGGTACGAGGCCGCCTTCGTCGGCCTCTACAGTTTCCACATGCCCTTCTTCATGTACCTCTCGGGCTACACGGCCCAGCTCTCGGGCATGGCCGGCCTGGCGCCTGCCGCCTGGCCCAGGCTCGTCGGGCGGCGGGCGCAGCGGCTGCTGCTGCCGTTCGTGCTGATGGGGTTCGTGATCGTCTTCGGGAAATACCTCGCCGCGGCGGTGATGCATGTCGATGCGCCGCCGTCGGGGCTGGCCGAGGGCCTGTACGACGCGTTCTGGAACACCGCGGAAAGCCCGGTGATCATGATCTGGTACCTGTGGGTGCTGTTCTTCGTCAGCCTGGGCGCGCTGGTACTGCTCAACCTCCCCGGCCTCGGCGGCAGGCTCGGCCAGGGTTCGCTTCTGGCGGTCGGGTTGCTGCTGTTCGCGATCGGCCTGCCGCCGGTGATGTATCTGAACAAGCTCGCCGATCACGCGGTCTTCTTCGCCATCGGCATGCTGGTCGCCGCGTTCGGCGAGCGCGCGATGGCGGCGACCGATCGCCTATGGCCCGCCGCGCTGGCCCTGCTTCTGGCGCTGGCGGCGGCGACCGTGGCCGGCTGGATCGACCGGCGCGATGCGCTGCTGGTGTGCGGCCTGGCCGCCGTTCCGGCCCTGCACGGGCTGGTGCGGCGCCTCGACCGCGGCAGCAGCGGCACCCTGCTGCTGTTTCTCGGCCGCTATTCGATGGCGATCTACCTGTTCAACACGATCGCGATCGGGCTTGCCAAGGCCGCCCTGATCCGTGCCGGCGTGGTCTGGTCGGCCGCCGGCGCGA
>JADYYZ010000056.1 GCA_020853405.1 Acetobacteraceae bacterium | reverse complement strand
TGTCGCGCTCCGACTTCCGCTACGACGACACCGAGGGCGAGCCGGGCCGGCTGGTGCTGCTGGAGATCAACACGCAGCCGGGCATGACGCCGACCAGCCTGGTGCCGGAGCAGGCAGCGCACCTGGGCATCGGCTTTCCGGCGCTTTGCAGCTGGCTGGTGGAGCAGGCGCGATGCGGCCCCTGATGAGGCGCAACGGCGAAGCGCCGCCGCGGCGCCCGGGCAGGTTCAGGCTGTGGCTCCGGCGCTCGCGCCGCTATGCGCGGCCGGCGCTGCTCGGCGGCGTGGTGCTGTCGGTCGGCGGCGCGATCGCGCTCGTGCTCACCAGCGGCATGGTGCAGCGCGCGGCGGGCGAGGCAGCGGGGGGGCTCGGCGTCTGGCTCGCCGATGCCGGCCTCGCGCTCGGCCGCATCGAGATCGAGGGCCGCGTCCACACCAGCGACGCGGCATTGCTGGCCGCCGTCGGCGCGCAGCGCGGCGCGCCGATCCTTTCGATCGACCCCGACGCCGTGCGCGAGCGGCTGCGCGCCATCGCCTGGGTGCGCGACGCCGAGGTGCGGCGGAGGCTGCCCGGCACCTTGGAAATCCGCCTGGTCGAGCGCACGCCGTTCGCGATCTGGCAGCACCAGGGAACGCACGTGGTGATCGACCGTGACGGCGTCGTGCTGGCGGAAAGCGGCCTCCAGCAGTTCGGCCCGCTGCCGCTGGTGGTGGGCGCCGGTGCTGCCCCGCGGGCGGCGGAAATCCTCGACCTGGTCGCGCGCACCCCGGCGGTCAATGAACGCTTCAGGGCGGCGGTGCGGGTCGCCGACCGGCGTTGGAACATCCGCCTTTCCAGCGGCGCCGACGTGCTGCTGCCCGAGGGCGCCGAGGCGCCGGCGCTGGAGCGGCTTTCCAGCCTGCAGGCGAGCCACGCGCTGCTCGACAAGGGGCTTGCCGCGGTCGACATGCGCCTGCCCGACCGGCTGGTGCTGCGGCCGCTGCCGGCACCTCCCGAATCCGCGCCGCCACGCCGGCCCGACCCGCACGCGCGAGGCTGACGCCATGAACCAGATGTCACGCCCGCTCGCCACGCCCGAGCCCGATGAGGACCGCGACGACGCCCCGCCCCGGCGGCGCGGCGCGGCGCGGCCCCGCGCCGGCCTGATCGCGGCACTCGATGTCGGCACCACCAAGATCGCCTGCCTGATCGGGCGGATCGAAAGCGACCAGAGCTTGCGCGTGCTGTCGGCCGGGCTGCATCGCGCGCGCGGCGTGCGCCAGGGAACGATCGTCGATCTCGACGCCGCGGAGAGCGCGATCCGCCATGCCGTGGCGCAGGCCGAGGAGCTCGCCGACACCCAGGTGGTGAGCGTGATCGCGGCGCTCTCCTGCGGCCAGCCGGCCAGCCGCCAGCTCAACATCCAGATGCAGCTCGGTGCCGATCCGGTCAGCGATTCCGACCTGCGCCGCGTGCTGGTCGCCGGCCGCGAGCGCGCCTTCGCCGAGGGACGCGACGTGATCCACGCCGTGCCGATGGGCTACGCGGTCGATGCGACGCAGGGCGTCGCCGACCCGCGCGGCATGTATGGCAGCCTGTTCTCGGCGCGCGTGCATGTCGTCGATGCCGCGACCTCGTCCTTGCGCACCTTCGGCTCGTGCCTCGGCCGCTGCGACCTCGATATCGAGGCGATGGTGGCAGCCCCCTATGCCGCCGGCCTTGCCACCCTGGTCGATGACGAGCGCGAGCTCGGTGCCACCGTGGTCGACATGGGCGGCGGCACCACCCAGATCGCGATCTTCGCCGAGGGCGTGCTGCAGCACGTCGACCACGTTCCCGTGGGCGGCATCCACGTCACCAACGACATCGCGCGCGGGCTCTCGACCACGGTCGCGCACGCCGAACGCATGAAGACGCTGTACGGCAGCGTGCGCGCCTCGCCCTCCGACGACCGCGACGTGCTGCCGGTGCCGATGGTGGGCGAGGACGACCAGCAGATCGCGCGCATGCCGCGCAGCGTGCTGGTCGGCATCATCCGCCCCCGGCTGGAGGAAACCTTCGAGCTGGTGCGCAACCGGCTGGAGGCATCCGGCCTCAAGCACGTCGCCGGGCGGCGGGTGGTGCTGGTCGGCGGCGCCTCGGGCCTGATCGGGGTGCGCGAGATGGCCGCCGAGATGCTGGAGAAGCAGGTGCGGCTGGGCCGCCCGCTCGCCATCCGCGGCCAGGCGGAAAGCACCGCCGGCGCCGCCTTTGCCGCGGCCTCGGGCCTTTTGGTCTGGGCCGCGACCGATGGTGCCCGGCTCCGCGACCTCGCACCCGGCGCCGACCAGGCGCCGGGGCCGTTCCGCCGCCTTGCCAACTGGCTTCGCCGCCTTGCCTGAACCGATCACACGCCAACCGACCACGCGCGACGCCCACCGGAGGACTCCATGGTTCTGAACCTCTCGCTGCCGCCCCAGGTGCATCCCGATTTCCAGCCCCGCATCGCCGTGATCGGCGTCGGCGGCGCCGGCTGCAACGCGGTCAACAACATGATCACGCTCGATCTCGAGGGCTGCGACTTCATCGTCGCCAATACCGATGCGCAGACGCTCGCCGCCTCGCGCGCCGAACGGCGGATCCAGCTCGGGCCGCACCTGACGCAAGGGCTCGGCGCCGGCGGCAAGCCGGAGATCGGCCGGGCGGCTGCCGAGGAGGCGGCCGATGACATCCTCGAGCAGATCGAGGGCGCGCACATGATCTTCGTGACCGCCGGCATGGGCGGCGGCACCGGCACCGGTGCTGCCCCGGTGATCGCGCGGCTGGCGCGCGAACGCGGCATCCTGACCGTGGGTGTGGTATCGAAGCCGTTCGAGTTCGAGGGCCGCAAGCGCAAGTCCGCCGCCGATGCCGGGATCGAGTCGCTGCAGGGCAATGTCGATACGCTGATCGTCATTCCCAACCAGAACCTGTTCAGGCTCGCCAACGACCGCACGACCTTTCAGGAAGCCCTGAAACTCTCCGACAACGTGCTGTACATGGGCGTGCGGGGGGTCACCGACCTGATCGTCAACCCCGGTCTCGTCAATCTCGACTTCGCCGACATCCGCGCGGTGATGGGCGAGATGGGCAAGGCGATGATGGGCACCGGCGAGTGCGACGGCGAGGCACGCTCGGTGCGCGCGGCCGAGGCGGCGATCCAGAACCCGCTGCTGGAGGACACCTCGATGAAGGGCGCGCGGGCGGTGCTGATCAACATCACCGGCGGCTACGACATGACGCTGCACGAGGTCGATGCCGCCGCCAAGCGCATCAAGGACGAGGTCGAGGACGATGCGAACATCATCTTCGGCACCGCGCTCGACGAGGCGATGACGGGACGGGTTCGGGTCTCGGTGGTGGCCACCGGCATGCAGGCCGAGGCGGTGCGCGCCGCCGTCCCGGCGGTCGAGGCACCGCCCGCGAGGCAGCATGGCGCGCGCGTGCAGGTGCTGCGCCCGGTGCCATCGATGCGGCCCGACCCCGACCAGCCCGCCGCCGCCTCCGCCGCCGCCAGCGTTGCACCGGCCGCGGCCGTGGCAGCGGCCGCATCCGCCGAGCCGGGCGTGCCGGCCGCCGCAATTTCCATGCCCGAGGCCGTGGCGATGCAGCCGGCGCCTGCCAGGGCAGAGCCTGGCCGACTGCCCGAACTGTTCACCGAATCGGAGCAGCCGGCGCCGCCGCCGGCCGCCGCCGTCCCGCCGAACCCGGTCGCGCATGCGCTGCGGGTCTCGCCGGGCAACCTGTTCCGCCGCATGACCGGGCTGGTCGGCGGCCGGCTTGCCGAGGCCCAGGTCAGTGCCGCGCCGACGCCCGCGCCGGCGAGGGCCGAACCGGTGCTGGTCGAGCCGGCGCAGGCGCCGCAGGGGCGCACGCGGGTCGGCCAGAACGAGGACTCTGGCCTCGACATCCCGGCCTTCCTGCGCCGCCAGGCCAACTGATGCCAGCGCCTCGGATGCATGAACGCATTCGGGGAGATGCGCGGCATCGGCCGCGGACCACTTGATGGCCTTTCCACGAGTCGAGAACTCGCGGCGCCGGTATGAGACCTGACGCCGTGGTCGACCGGCGGGGCTGTGGCGAGTCGCGCCGCGGCCTCGTCGGTCGTTGCGGGGACGTGCCGGACATGGCGAAAAAAAGGCGGTTTTTTGAGGGCAAAGAATCCGTGGTCTCAAAGGGTTGTCGGACATTGTGGCTGTAACATCGGGTAACCCTTATTGATTTCTGCCTGCTCCGGAAGCGGCTCACATTCACCGGGCGTGGGAAGCCCGCCGGGACTCGGCCGGGCAGCACGCCGAGG
>JADYYZ010000055.1 GCA_020853405.1 Acetobacteraceae bacterium | reverse complement strand
TGGCTGGTCATTGGCCGGCCGATCTGCCGTGCTGCCGACCCGGCGGCGGCGGCGCGCGCGATCGCGGAGTCGATCGCTTCGTGAGGCTGGTGAAGATCTGCGGCATCAACGCGCCCGATGCGTATGAAGCAGCGCGCGCCGCCGGCGCCGACCTGGTCGGCTTCGTGTTCTACCCGCAAAGCCCGCGCGCGGTCCTGCCCTCGCAGGCCGCTGCGATCGCGGCCGAGGCGGGCGGGCCGGGGCGCGTCGCGCTGTTCGTCGATCCCGCCGATGCGCTGCTGCAAAGCGTGCTGGAAGGCTTCCGCCCCGATTTCCTGCAACTGCACGGCGCCGAGCCGCCTTCGCGCGTGGCCGCGGTGCGTGCCAGATTCGGGCTGCCGGTGATCAAGGTCTTCGGCATCGCCGGTGCCGGTGACCTTGCGCGGGTGCGGGCCGAACAGCACGCCGCCGACTGGGTGATGCTGGACGCCAAGCCATCGGCCGGGGCGGCACTGCCCGGCGGCAACGCGGAATCGTTCGACTGGTCGCTGCTGCGTGGCCTCCGGCTCGATCGGCCCTGGCTGCTGGCCGGCGGGCTTTCCCCCGACAACGTCGCCGAGGCGATCGGGATCGCCGACCCGACGGGGGTCGATGTCTCGTCGGGGGTCGAGAAATCGCGCGGCGTCAAGGACACAGCGAAGATCGCTTCGTTCGTGCGGGCGGCGCGCGCGGCCTTCGGCAGCCGTGCTATCGCCTCGCCGCCGCCGCTGGGCTATGACCCCGGCGTGCCGGGAGACGCCAGAAGATGAACACGCCGCTGCCCAACTCGCTTCGCCTCGGCCCCGATGCGCGCGGGCATTTCGAGCAATTCGGCGGCCGCTATGTCGCCGAAACCCTGATGCCGCTGATCCTCGAGGTCGAGCGTGCCTATGAGGCGGCCCGGGCCGACCCAGGATTCCAGCAGGAGCTTGACCGCTACCTGGCGGACTATGTCGGCCGCCCCTCGCCGCTGTGGTTCGCCGAAAGGCTGACGGCAAAGCTTGGCGGCGCCGCGGTCTGGTTCAAGCGCGACGAGCTGAATCATACCGGCGCGCACAAGATCAATTCCTGCATGGGCCAGATCCTGCTGGCCAGGCGCATGGGCAAGACCCGCATCATCGCCGAGACCGGCGCCGGCCAGCACGGTGTCGCGACCGCGACCGTGTGTGCGCTGTTCGGCCTGCCGTGCACCGTCTACATGGGTGCCACCGACGTCGCCCGCCAGTCGCCGAACGTGTTCCGCATGAAGCTCCTGGGTGCCGAGGTGCGCGCCGTGACCAGCGGCGCGGCGACGCTGAAGGATGCGATGAACGAGGCGCTGCGCGACTGGGTCGCCAATGTCGCCGATACCTACTACCTGATCGGCACGGTGGCAGGCCCGCACCCCTATCCGGCGATGGTGCGCGACTTCCAGAGCGTGATCGGCAACGAGACCAGGGCGCAGCTGCACAAGGCGACCGGGCGACTGCCCGATGCCTGCGTCGCCGCGATCGGCGGCGGGTCGAACGCGATGGGCCTGTTCCATCCCTTCCTGGATGAGCCGTCGGTGCAGCTCTACGGCGTCGAGGCAGCGGGCCACGGCCTCGATTCCGGCCAGCACGCGGCAAGCCTGTCGCGCGGGCGGCCGGGCGTGCTGCACGGCAACAAGACCTATCTGCTGCAGGACGAGCACGGCCAGATCCAGGAAGCGCACAGTATCAGCGCCGGGCTGGATTATCCCGGTGTCGGGCCGGAACATTCCTGGCTGCACGAGATCGGCCGCGTGCACTACGTATCGGCGACCGACGACGAGGCGCTGGCAGCGTTCCAGCTGTGCACGCGCACCGAAGGCATCATCCCGGCGCTGGAGCCGGCACACGCACTGGCGCACGTCATGAAGCTCGCGCCCGGGATGCCGAAGGACAGTATCATCGTGATGAATCTGTGCGGCCGTGGCGACAAGGACATCTTCACGGTCGCCAAGGCGCTCGGGGTCGAGATCTGATGCCGTTCCGCACCCATATCGGCGCCCCGAACCGCATCACCGCGCGCTTCGCCGAGCTCAGGGCGCAGGACCGTGGCGCCCTGATTCCGTTCATCGAGGCCTACGACCCTGATGCCGAGACCAGCATGGCGCTGCTTTCCGGCATGCCCGGGGCAGGGGCCGACCTGATCGAGATCGGCGTACCCTTCACCGACCCGATGGCGGATGGCCCGATCATCCAGCGCGCCGGCCAGCGGGCGCTGAAGGCAGGGGCGACGCTGGCGGGCACGCTTGCCATGGTGCGCGACTTCCGCCGGCACGATGCGAAGACGCCGATCGTGCTGATGGGGTATTTCAACCCGATCCTGAGCTATGGCTGCGACCGCTTCGCGACCGACGCCGCGAGCTCGGGCGTCGATGGCCTGATCGTGGTCGATCTGCCTGCCGAGGAGGCCGACGAGCTCACCCGCCACACGACCGGCGAGCGGCTGGAGCTGATCCGGCTGATCGCCCCCACCACCGACGATGCCCGCCTGCCGCACGTGCTCGAGGGGTCGGGCGGGTTCGTCTATTTCGTCTCGATCACCGGCATCACCGGCACCCGCACCGCATCGACCGAGGCGCTCTCGTTCCACATCCCGCGCATCCGTGCGGCGACCGGCCTGCCGGTCGCGGTCGGCTTCGGCGTGCGCACCCCGGAGCAGGCGGCGAACGCGGTGCGGATCGCCGATGCTGCCGTGGTGGCAAGCGCCCTGATCGACACCCTTGCCACGCACCTCGACGCCGAGGGCCGCGCGCAGCCGACGGCGGTGCGCGCGGTGCTCGACAAGGTGCGCGCGCTGTCGGAAGCCGTACGCGCCGCGCGCGCGGGCGCCGGCCCCCGCGTGGGCTGAACGAGGGCACGGCGGATGAACTGGCTGACCGAATTCGTCCGGCCGAAGATCCGCAGCCTGATCGCGCGCAAGGACGTGCCGGAGGATCTCTGGCACAAGTGCCCCGCCTGCGAGCAGATGATCTTCCACCGCGAGCTCGAGCGCAGCCTGCATGTCTGCCCGCATTGCGGCCACCACATGCGCCTGTCCGCGCTGAAGCGCATCGCCGCGACCTTCGACGGCGGCGCCGATGGCAAGGCGGGGGGTACCCGCATCGAGCTGCCTTCGGTGCCCGCTGATCCGCTGAAGTTCCGCGACCGGCGGCGCTATTCCGACCGGCTGAAGGAAGCCCAGGCGGCGACCGGCCTTGCCGATGCCTGTGTCGTCGCGCATGGCAGCGTGGGCGGCCATCGCGCCGTGATCGCTTCGTTCGAGTTCGGCTTCATGGGCGGCAGCATGGGGGCCGCCGTGGGCGAGGCGATCGTCGCGGCAGCCCGGCTTTGCGTGCTGCAGGAAGCCGCGCTGATCGTGTTCCCCAGTTCGGGGGGTGCCCGCATGCAGGAAGGCGCGCTGTCGCTGATGCAGATGCCGCGCACCACCATCGCGGTCTCGCAGGTGAAGGCAGCGCACCTGCCCTACATCGTGGTGCTGACCGACCCCACCACCGGCGGCGTCACCGCCAGTTTCGCGATGCTGGGCGACATCCACATCGCCGAGCCTGGTGCGCTGATCGGTTTCGCCGGCCAGCGCGTGATCGAACAGACGGTGCGCGAGAAACTGCCCGACGGATTCCAGCGCGCCGAGTATCTGCTCGATCACGGCATGGTCGACATGGTGGTGCGCCGCGCCGAGCTGCGCGAGGTGCTTTCCCGCCTGCTGGGATTGCTGATGCCGGGCGTGGCGGCGGCGCCGGCCGAAAACCCATCCGAGCTGGTCCAGCCGGAGGAGGGGGCAGGCCCGTTGGTCGCCGCCGAGCCGGAGCCGCCGTTGCTGACGCCACCTGCCGGCCTGCCCCCGGCTTCCGCCTGATCGCTGCGCGCGCCATGCCTGGGCTGCTCGCCGCATCGCACGCCGCTGCCTCGGAACCGGTGCTGGAGCGGCTGACGCGGCTCCATCCCAAACTGATCGACCTCAGCCTGGGGCGGATGGAACGGCTGCTCGACGCGCTCGGCCGGCCGCAGGACCGCCTGGCGCCGGTGCTGCACGTCGCCGGCACCAACGGCAAGGGCAGCGTCTGCGCCTTCCTGCGCGCGATCGCCGAGGCGGCGGGGCTCAGCGCGCACGTCTACACCTCGCCGCACCTGGTGCGCTTCCACGAGCGCATCCGCCTGGCCGGGCAGCTGGTCGCGGAGGAGCAGCTCCACGAAACGCTGCTCGAGGTCGAGCGGGCGAATGGTGATGCGCCGATCACCTTCTTCGAGATCACCACCGCCTGCGCGCTGCTGCTGTTCTCGCGCATCCCCGCCGACGTCGCGATCCTGGAAGTGGGGCTTGGCGGGCGGCTCGATGCCACCAACGTGGTCGCGCACCCCGCCGCGACGGCGGTGAGCGCGATCGGCTTCGACCACATGGACTGGCTGGGCGATTCGCTCGCCGCGATCGCGCGCGAGAAGTGCGGCATCTTCCGCGCGCGCGTGCCGGCGGTGACCGGCGCCCAGCCGCCCGAGGCACGGGCGGCGATCGCCGCCGCCGCCGCCGAGGCGGGTGCGGCGCTGCTGGCGCGCGGCAGCGAGTGGGAGATTGCGCCCTGCGGTGCCGGCCTTCGCTGGCAGGGTTTCGGCGAGGCGTTCACGCTGCCGATGCCCTCGCTTGCCGGCCCGCACCAGATCGACAACGCCGGCATCGCGGTGACGACGATGCTGGCCTCGCGCGTGGTAAGGGGCGAGGGGATCGGTGCCGCGCTCGCGCAGGGGCTTACGCGCGCCGAATGGCCGGCGCGGTTGCAGCGCCTGGGGCGGGGGCCGCTGGTCGGGCTGCTGCCCGATGGCTGGGAACTCTGGCTCGATGGCGGGCACAACCCGGCGGCGGGCGCGGTGCTGGCGGCGCAGGCGGCGCAATCCTGGTCTGACCGCCCGCTTTACGCGGTGGTGGGGATGAAGGCGGGCAAGGGCGTCGGCGGCTTCCTCGATGCGCTGATGCCGCACTGCGCGGCGCTCTGGGCGGTGGCCGAGCCTTTGCAGCACCTCGCGATGCCGGTCGAGGAGATCGTTGCCGCCTCGGGCGGCGGCGCGCGCCCCGGGCCGACGCTTGCCGCAGCGATCGCGGCCGCCGCGCGCGAGCCGGGTCCGGCCCGCATCCTGATCTGCGGCTCGCTCTATCTGGCGGGGTTGGTGCTGGCCGCGAACGGCTGAACGCGGTCCCTGTCAGCCGCCCGGCGGCAGCTTCGCCTGCGCGAACGCCTTCGCGGCCCCCGTCATCCAGGCCAGCGTGTTCTCCCACACGGTCCTGCCCTTTGCGGCACTGGCCGCCCGCGCATCGCCCTGCTGGCCGGACGGCGCGTAGTCGGAGATGTCGGAGAACAGCGCGAACGAGGACTTGCCGTGCGCGACCTTGCCCGAGGCGACGGTGCGCAGCCCGGGCGCGAAATCCCGGAGCGGCGGCGGCGCCTCGATGCGGTCCAGGAACACGAGTTCGGGGCAGACATGAAGTGCGACGCTGGTCACCATCTCGGCGGCATGCCCGGTCGGGGCCTGCTTTGCTTCCCAGGCGACGCCGCCGACCTCGCGCATCGTGCCGAACACATCGATATAGCCGCCGACCGCGCCGTGCCGGCGGCGCATGGCGCGGCTCGCCGCTTCCATCGGGCCCACCGTCGCGGCGTGGATGTTGATGAACAGCAGGTGGCGGAACCCCGCGCCGCACAGGCTGTCGGCGGCCTCGGTCAGCAGCGCCTCCAGCGTCGGCAGCGAGGCGTTCATCACGCCCGGGAAATCCAGGAACATCGCGGTGTAGTTCACCGGGATCGCCGGCGTCACGGCAAACCCCGTGGCTTCGCCGACCGCGGTGGCGATCGCCTCGACGATGCGGGTTTCCGTGCCCATCGCGAGGTGCGGCCCGTACTGTTCGGTGCTGCCTGACGGGATCAGCACGGTGTCGTTGCCCGCCTTCAGGTAGGCGGCGACGTCGCGCCAGGTCACATGGTCAATGCGCATCGTTCACTGGTTCCATGGCTTCTTTGCCCAGAGGGCGCGGTGGATGCGGTCGCTTTCGCGCAGCGCCGCCACCAGCTCGGTGCGCGGGCGGAAATTCAGCGGCTGGGTGGTGCGCCGCGCGTCGTCGAGGAATTCGGCATCGCTCATCAGTTTCCCGAACGCCGCCTCGTAGCGCGCCAGCACCTCGGCCGGCATGCCGTGCGGCCCGCCAAAGGCGCGGATCGATCCTGCCTCGATCGGGTAGCCCGCCTCGGCGAAGGTGACCAGGTCAGGCGCGAACTGCATGCGCTTCGCTGCCATCACGCCGAGGATTCGCACCGGCTGCCCCGCGGTCATCACGAACGCCTCGCCGATATTGCTGGTGGTGCCGCTGATCTGCCCGCCCAGCATGTTGGTTACCGCAACCGAGGTGCCGCTGAACGGCACGTTGGTGAACCTGACGCCCGCGGCCTGCTCCAGCAGCAGCATCGCGATGTGGCCGGAACTGCCGATGCCGGCCGAGCCCAGCGTGATGGCGCCGGGGTTCGCGCGCGCGGCCGCCACCAGGTCGGCGATCGAGCGGATCGGCGAGCGGTCGAGCACGATGATGCTGGCGGGGTCCTCGACCACGCCGGCGATGAAGTCGAAACTTTCCAGGCTGAAGCGGGCGCGCCGCTCGATCGGGATGGTGACCACGCCCGGCGTGTTGATGATGCCGATCGTGTAGCCGTCGGGGCGTGCTTCGGCCACCGCCGCCATGCCGATCTCGCCGCCGGCGCCGGTGCGGTTCGCCACCACCACAGGCTGGCCGAAACTGCGCTCCAGGAATTTTCCGACCGTGCGGGCGGTGATGTCGGTGCCGCCGCCGGCGGCGAACGGTACGACCAGGGTGATCGGGCGGTCGGGGAACGCGGCTTGCGCCATCGCCGTGGTGGACAGCAGCAGCACGAGTGCTGCGAGAAGCCGGTGCATGCGCAATTCGCCTCCTGGATTCGCGGCGCACCGGTCGCGGACCGTCGCCGCTGCCACAATCGCGCCGCGTGGGGTTGCCATCAAGCCGGGCCGATGCATGCCACGCCGTCGATCCGCGCCAAGCTGACCATCCTTGCCGGGGGCGGGCTGCTGCTGTGGCCGGCGCTCTACAATGGCTGGCCGCTGGTTTTCTCCGATACCGGCGCCTTCCTGTTCGCGGCGCTGGAGTATTGGCCGCAGTGGGACAAGCCGATCGCCTATGCGCTGTTCCTGCACGCGCTGTCGTGGCGCCTGACCTACTGGGCTGCCGCCTTCGCCCAGGGCCTGATCGTCTCGCACCTGGTGTGGCTGATGCTGCGCGTGTGCACTGCGGCGAGCCCCCTGCGGCATCTGCTGCTGGTGGCGGGGCTTGCGCTGCTGACCCCGGCGCCCTGGTTCACCGCCCAGCTGATGCCCGACTTCCTGGCGCCGGTCCTGGTGCTGGCGGTGGTGCTGCTCGGCGTCTTCGCCGACCGCCTTTCGCGGCCCGAGCGCGCCTGGCTTGCCTTCCTGGTCGCGCTGTCGGCGGCCAGCCACCTGTCGCACCTTGGCGTACTGGCGGGGCTGCTGCTCGTGCTGCTGCCGGTGCGGCTGCTCTGCCGCCTTTCCGCCTGGCCGAGGCGCGGCGGGGTGGGGCTGCTTTCGGGTGCGACGGGCGCGGTCGCTTTCCTGGTGATCTCGAACGCGCTGATGTGGGGCGCGCCGGTGATCTCGCCCTATGGCAGCGTGTTCCCGCTGGCCCGCCAGCTCGCCAACGGGCCGGCCAAGGACTTCCTGCGCGCCAACTGCCCTGGCTTCCTGCTGTGCAGCGAGCTCGGGCGCATCGGCACCGACAGCGACCTGATCCTGTGGGAGCAGCATTCGCCGCTGTGGGCGGCAGGCGACGAGCGCGTGATGGCGCCCGAGGCGGCGCGCATCCTGGCCGGGACCGTCCGTGCCTATCCGCGCGAGGTGGCGCTGAACGCGCTCGCCGACGCCGCCCGGCAGCTGGTGATGGTGCGGATCGGCGACAGCCTGGTTCCCGACGATCTGGGGCGGACGGTGCTGAACAACCTGCGGAAGCACGTCCCGCGGGAGGTCGCCCCGTTCACCGCCGCCCGCCAGTTCAATGGCCGGCTCGCCATCCTGCCGGTGATGAATGCGCTGATCATCGCGACGATGGCGGCCGCGCCGGTGCTGCTCGCGCTGCTGCTGTGGCGGGCAGCTGATCGGAGGCTGGTTGCCGCCTCGCTGCTGGTGCTGCTGGCACTGGCCGGCAACGCGGTGATCTGCGGCGCGGCGAGCGGCCCGCACCATCGCTACCAGGCGCGCATCGCCTGGCTGCTGCCGCTGCTTGCGGGATCAGTCCTTGTCGGCCGATTGCCGGAGGCGCCGTTGCGCCGCGCGCCCCTTGCCGCAACCTCGCGCGACCGCGCATAAGCGGGGGCGCCAACCAGGGAAACGTCATGGCCCAGAAATCCGACCTCGAGATCGCGCGCGCCGCGACCCTCCAGCCGATCGCCGAAATCGCGGCGCGCGCCGGCGTGCCGGATGGCGCGCTTTCGCCCTACGGCAAGACCAAGGCCAAGGTCGCGCTGGATTTCTGCGCCCAGGCGCGGTCACGCCCGCAGGGCAAGCTGGTGCTGGTCAGCGGCATCAGCCCGACGCCCGCCGGCGAAGGCAAGACCACGCTCACG
Organism: Acetobacteraceae bacterium; assembly: GCA_020853405.1. Lineage (GTDB taxonomy): Bacteria > Pseudomonadota > Alphaproteobacteria > Acetobacterales > Acetobacteraceae > JADYYZ01. The sequence goes on along the minus strand of JADYYZ010000055.1, from coordinate 16,514 downwards.
GTAGGGCTTGCCGACGGGCTGCGGCGCATCGGCGCCCGCGCCATGGTCTGCCTGCGCGAACCCTCGCTCGGCCCCTGCTTCGGCATGAAGGGCGGCGCCGCCGGCGGCGGCTATGCCCAGGTCGTGCCGATGGAGGATATCAACCTGCACTTCACCGGCGATTTCCACGCCATCACCTCCGCCCACAACCTGCTGGCGGCGATGACCGACAACGCGCTGCACTGGGGCACGGTGTCGGGCCTCGATGCGCGCCGCGTCAGCTGGCACCGGGTGATGGACATGAACGATCGCGCCCTTCGCCACACCGTGATCGGGCTGGGAGGGGCCGCGCATGGTGCCCCGCGCGAGGACGGCTTCGACATCACGGTGGCGAGCGAGGTGATGGCGATCCTGTGCCTTGCCACCGACCATGCCGACCTGGGTGAGCGGCTCGCGCGGATCGTCGTGGCCTGGCGGGCGGACGGCACCCCCGTGACCGCGCGCGACATCAAGGCCGACGGCGCGATGGCGGTGCTGCTGCGCGATGCATTGTCGCCCAACCTGGTGCAGACGCTGGAAGGCACGCCGGCGTTCGTGCATGGCGGGCCGTTCGCCAACATCGCGCACGGCTGCAACAGCGTGATGGCCACGCGCACGGCACTCGGCCTGTCCGACATCGTGATCACCGAGGCAGGGTTCGGCGCCGATCTCGGCGCCGAGAAGTTCCTCGACATCAAGTGTCGCGCCGCCGGCATCTGGCCTGCCGCCACGGTGGTGGTCGCGACGGTGCGGGCGCTGAAGATGCATGGCGGCATCGCGCGTGCCGATCTCGGCACGCCGAATCCGGCGGCGGTGCGCGCCGGCTGCATCAACCTCGCGCGCCACATCGAGAACCTGGGCAAGTTCGGCCAGCGCGTGCTGGTCGGCCTGAACGGTTTCGTCACCGACACCGATGAGGAACACCAGGTGGTGCTGGAGGAGGCTCGCGCTGCCGGCGCCGAGGCGCATCTGTGCACGCACTGGTCGGATGGCGGCGCCGGCACCGAATCGCTCGCGCACGCCGTGCGCGAGGCGGTCGCCGGCCCGGTGCCGAAGCCGGCTTTCCTCTATCCCATCGACCTCGGCATTCCGGGGAAGCTCGAGACGATCGCGCGCAGCATCTATCGCGCCGACGGGGTCGACATCGCCGAGGCGGCGCTGCGCAAGCTCGAGCGCTGGGAGAAGGCGGGGTTCACCGGGCTGCCGGTCTGCATCGCCAAGACCCAGTACAGTTTCAGCGCCGACCCGAATCTGCGCGGCGCGCCGGTCGGGCACCGCCTGCCGGTGCGCGATGTGCGGCTTGCCGCCGGCGCCGGCTTCGTCGTCGCGATTGCCGGCGATATCATGACCATGCCCGGCCTGCCCAAGGTTCCCGCGGCCGAGTTCATGCACCTGGATGCGGTTGGCGGCGTGGTCGGGCTGTCCTGAACGACGCAGGATGCAGGGCGGCGCGCGGGCCGCGGATGCGATCGCCCAACCGGCATTAAGGATTGCGCAACCACTTCCGCGGCGCGATGAGGCCCGGCGGGGCAAAGAGCGGGGGCAGAGAGCGGGGGCAGAGAGCGGGGGCAGGGAGCGGGTATTGGAAAACGAGTCGGCCGAGGCGGGCCCGCTGCTGGCAGCGATCTCGGCGGAAATTCCCAGGCTTCGCCGCTTCGCGCGGGTGCTGATGCGCGGTGCCGACGGCGCCGACGACCTGGTGCAGGAAGCGCTGATGCGTGCGATCGCCGCGCGCGCGCAGTTCGCGGAAGGCACCAACCTGCGGGCGTGGCTGTTCGCGATCCTGCGCAATGTGCATCTCAGCCAGCGCCGCCGCGCCGGCCGCAGCCCGTTCGTGCCCGCACCCGCGATCATGCCTGCCGTCACCGTCTCGGGCGGACAGGAGGAGCAGCATGCGTTCCGCGACCTCGGCCGCGCGTTCGATGCGCTGCCGAAAACCCAACGGCAGGTGCTGTGGCTGAGCGTGGTCGAAGGCATGGATTACGAGCAGGTGGCGGCGGTGCTGGGTACTCCGGTCGGCACCGTGCGCTCGCGCCTGTCACGGGCACGCGAGGCGCTGCGCAAGGTGGTCTGGACGGACCGACGGAACGACGAGAAAAGCGGGCAGTGACGCCAGCAGGCGCCGAAGCCGGCGCTGCGCTCCCGGTTCAGCCTTTGCGCCCTGCCGCTTCTTGCAGCAGGCGCAGCATGTCGAGCGGAACCGGCTCCGCCAGCACGTCATCGTGAAGGCGCGACAATTCCGCGCGCAGCCAGGCGTCCAAGGCTTCGCCGTCCGCCGGCAATCCCGCGGTGTGCGGCGCGACCGTCGGGTGCGCAGGTGACGCCACAGCGACCGCCTCGGTGCTGCTGGCAGCCTCCGGCACACCGGTGGCCCCATCAGGGTCTCGCGCAACCAAACCAGGCATCTTCCTGCCCTGCCCGTTCATTCGTTCGCCAACATCAAGAACGCCCGCAGCTCGGCCAAGTTCCATGGCGCCACTCGCGCTTCGGCCGGCCCCGGCCGGACGCCTCGGCGCGTCACGCACGGGCCCGCGTGGCCAGGGCCTGGCCGATGGCGGTGCGCAGCGTCTCCTCGCGATACGGCTTGCTGACCACGAAGGCGGGTTCCGGCGCCTCGCCGGTCAGCAGCCGTTCGGGAAAGCCGGTGACGAAGATCACCGGCACCGGCGATTCCGCGACGATCGCCTGGGCGGCGTTCAGCCCGTCGCCACCTTCGCCGAGCTGGATGTCGGCCAGAACCAGGTGCGGTGCCGAGGCGCGCGCCGCGACCAGCGCCTCGGTTTCGGCGATGGCGCGGTGCACGACCGAATGGCCCATGGTGGTGACGACCCGCGCCATCGCTTCGGCGATCAGGTCGTCGTCCTCGATGATCAGCACGCGGGCCGGCTCCAGCCGGCGCAGCACCTCGCGTGCCTGGGCGATCCAGTCGCGCACGGCAGCCTGTGTCGCCGAAAGGATGGCGGCGGCCTCGGCCTCCGAAAAGCCTTCCAGCGTGGTCAGCAGCAGCGCGTCGCGTTCCGCCGGCGCGAGCGTTGCCAATGCCTGCGACAGCGGCGCCCCGGCCGGACTGGGGAACGCGACGATCGTGCTGTTGCGGATGGTCGTGACCAGGGCGGCGAACAGCGCACCTCGCAGATCGGCGATTCCCGGCGCCCAGCCGCCGCCGGCGGCGGCAACCAGCGCCGGCATCGATTCGCGCACCAGCGCATCGCCGGCGGCCTGGCCGCCCACCGCGGCGCGGGCGAAGCGGCGAAGCATCGGCAGATGTCGGCTGATCGCTTCGATCATACTCTCCATTGCCATCAGGTTAGCCTCGGCCACCATTCCGCTCAAGCGCGGCGCCGCCCGGTGGGTAACGCGCCCTGCCATCGCGTGCGGCGATGGCGAAGCGGGCGAAGCCGGTTCAGAATGCGCCGATGCAGGCTGCCAGCCCCCCCACCGATGCTGCCCCGCCGGTATCGCGGCCGGATGCCGCCGCGATCGAGGCGGTGCTCCTCTGCCTCGCCGATGGCGACGGCGCCCGGGCCGAGGCGATGCTGCGGGCGCTGGCCCTCCGCCATCCCGCCGATGGCGACGTGCTGAACCTGTCCGGGATCGCCGCGCACCTGCAGGGCCGCCCCGACGACGCCGTGCGGCTGACCGAGGCGGCTGTCGCGGCCGATCCGCAAAGCGGCGTCTTCCATGCCAATCTCGGCGCCGCGCTGGCTGCCGCCGGCCGCCCCGCCGAGGCGGTCGCCGCGCTCGAGCGCTCGCTGCAGCTGCGCCCCGGCCACGCGCCGACCCGGCGCAACCTGGGCCTCGCGCTTGCCCAGCTGGGCCGCGGCGCGCAGGCCCTGCCGATGCTCTATCACGCCCGCGAGCTCGCCCCCGACGACGCCGAGACGCACCTCGCCTTGGCGCGATGCCTGCGCGAAGCCGGCTCGCGCGAGGCCGCCGCCGAATCGGCGCGCGCTGCGCTGGCGCGCTCGCCCGCTCCCGCCCTGGCCGAGGAGGCGCGGTTCCTGATGGCCGACAGCCCCGGTTCCGCCCCGCCCCGGCAGGCGCCCGGCGCCTATGTGCGGCTGCTGTTCGATGCCTACGCCCCCACCTTCGATCGCCACCTGCGCGAACAGCTGGCCTATCGCACGCCCGAAGCGCTGGTGCAGGCGCTTGCCGCGGCCGGCGCCCTCGCCGATGCCGGTGCCGACGTGCTGGACCTCGGGTGCGGCACCGGCCTTTCGGGGCAGGTGCTGAAGCCGTTCGCGCGCAGCATCACCGGCATCGACCTCAGCCCGCGGATGCTGGAGAAGGCCGCGGCCAGCGGCGTCTATTCCCGCCTGGTCGAGGCGGAGCTGCCGCAGTGCCTCGATGCCGAGGCGGCGGGTTCGTTCGATCTCGCCTTCGGCGCCGACGTGATGATCTATCTCGGCGCGGTTGAACCGGTGTTCAGCCGGCTTGCCCGCGTGGTGCGCCCGGGCGGGCTCAGCGCGCTGTCGTTCGAGCGGCTGTCGGCGGCGGCCGACCAGCCGGCGGCGGCGATGGAGGTCAGCGACCAGCTGCGGTTCCGCCATCATCCCGATGCGGTGCGGGCAGGCGCGCTGGCCAGCGGCTGGACGCCGCTGCTGCTGGAGGATGCCACGCTGCGCCTGGAGCGCGGTCGCCCGGTCGGCGGGTTCGTGCTGGTGATGCGCCGTGGCTGAGGAATTCGCGGGGCCGGCCGATCGGCCGCTCGACGTCACAAGCCGGCTGCAGGCAGCGCTCGACCATCTCCAGGATGGTCGGCCGTCGGACGCCGAGGGCCTGCTGCGCATCACCCTGGCCGAGGTGCCGCGCCACCCCGACGTGCTGAACCTGCTGGGCGTGTCGTTGCAGATGCAGGCACGACCCGAGGACGCCATCCCGTACCTGGCGCAGGCGGTGTCGCTGCAGCCCGAATCCGGCATGTACCGCGCGAATTTCGGCGCGGCGCTCGCGCTGGCAGGGCGTGGCCGTGATGCTGCCGCCGAGCTCGAGCGCTCGCTCGAGCTCCGGCCCGACAACCCGATCGCCAAGCGGAACCTGGGCGTGGTGCTGGCCGGCATGCTGCGCGGCCCGAACGCGATCCCCGAGCTGGAACGCGCCACAGGGCTCGCCCCCGACGCGCCGGAGCCGCACCTTGCTCTCGCGCATGCCTATCTGGAGGCGAAGCGTGGCCACGAGGCAGCGGAAGCAGCGAGCCGGGCGCTGGCACAGACGAGGATCTCGCCCAAGCAGGCAGAACAGGCGGCATTCCTGCGCGATGCCGCGCGCGGCGGCAGCCCCGATCGCGCGCCGGCTGCCTATGTGCGCGAACTGTTCGATGTCTATGCGCAGCACTTCGATGCCGAGCTGGTGGGGAAGCTGGCCTACCGCACGCCCGAGCTGCTGGGCCGCATGCTCGAGCGGCTGGCGCTGCCGGCCGGCGGTGCCGCACTGGATCTCGGCTGCGGCACCGGGCTTTCCGGGCTGGTGCTGAAGCCCTTCGCCGGTCGCCTGCACGGCGCCGATATCAGCGCGAAGATGCTGGAACTGGCAGGCCGGCGCGGCATCTACGACGAACTGTTCGAATGCGACTTCCTGGACTGGCTGCCACGGCTGAAGCCCTGCCAGTACGGCATCGTGCTGGCGGCCGACGTGTTGAACTATATCGGCGAGCTCAGCCCGGTCCTGCTGGCGGTCGCGCCGGTGCTGGAACCTGGTGGCGTGTTCGCCTTCTCGCTGGAGAAGCCCGAACCCGGCGCGCCCGTGCAGCTCACCAGCGCGCTCAGGTTCCAGCACGATGCCGATGCGGTGATCGAGGCGGCACGCGCGCTCGGGCTCGAGCTTGCCGCGCGGGGCGAGGCCGAGATGCGGATGGAGGCAGGCAAGCCGGTGATCGGCACGCTGCTGGCGTTGCGCAGGCACTAGAGAAGCGCGCGTGCCAGCGCCGAGACATCGGCCGCGGCCTCGCTGTGCGGGTGGCGCGTCAGCAGCGGGGTCTGGCGGCGGATCGCCTCGGGCACGCGCGGGTCGCGCCGGATGATGCCGGCAAGCGGCGGCCGCGCGCCCAGGAATTTCTCGCACGCCTTCGCAAGCGTCGCGTAGGTCCGCTCGCCCGCGGCGCGGCTGGCGGCGAGATTGACGACGATCCGCCGGTCGCCGCCGGGCTTGTCGTGGGTGGCGAGTTTCAGCGCCGCGTAGGCATCGGTCAGCGCGGTCGGCTCGTCGGTGGTGACCACCAGCAGGGTGGCGGCGGTGGCGGCCATGCGCCGCACCGTGCGGTCGAGCCCGGCGCCGAGATCGAGCAGCACGTGCGAATAGCCCCTGGCGCCGGCCAGCACGGCGGCGAGCCGGTCGATGGTGGCATCGGGAAGGGCGGAGAAGGTGCCGGTGCCGCTGCTGCCGGCCAGCACCGCGAAGCCGGCCGCGCTCGTCTGCACGCAGTCCTCGAGCGGTGCCACGCCGGCCAGCAGCGGCCCGACATCGCGCCCCCCCGCGAGGCCGAGCTGGACATCGACATTGGCAAGCCCGAGATCGCCGTCGAACAGCAGCACGCCGGCGCCGGAACGGGCGAGCGCGTGCGCGAGCGTGATCGACAGCCAGGTCTTGCCGACCCCACCCTTGCCCGAGGCGACGGCAACCAGGCGCGCCGGGCGCGAGGCCGGGGTCGCCTCGCGGTCGCGCACGCCGCCCTCCGGCGCAACTGCGGTCTCGGTCATCGTGCAGCTCCTGCATAGACAGGGGGCGTGGCGAGGCGGGCATCGAGCATCGCCGGATCAGGGTCGGCGAAGCCGTCGGCGGCACCCGGGCCGGTGCCGAAGCCGCCGATCGCGAGGCCCTGGCCGGCGGCCGCGATCACCGCCCCCAGCCGGCGCGTCTGGTCGAGCCGGGTCGCGATCAGCAGCGAGGCGCCAAGCCGGCCATGCGCCGCCGCCAGCGCCGCTGCCTCCTCGGCATCCAGGTTGGCGGGCAGCACCAGCACCAGCGTCGCCTGTGCGGCGGCAAGCGTGGCGGCCAGCAGCTCGGCATCCGAGGGGTCGAACGGGTCGAGCCCTGCGCCGTCGATGATCACCGGCTGCGCGCCGCGCCTGGCAAGGGCCCGCGCCAGTGTCGCGGGGTGCGGCGCGACCAGCAGGTCGAGCTCGAGCAGCCTGGTGAACGCCGCCAGCTGCTCGATCGCGCCGGCACGCTTGCCATCGGCGGTGATCACCATCGGCGGCTGGCCGGCAAGGCAGAGCCGGGCGGCGAGTTTCGCAGCGGTCAGCGTCTTGCCGGCACCAGGCGGGCCGGCGAGCAAGAGCGGCGGCGCGTCGGAACCCAGCGGCAGCGGGCTGAACGCGAGCACGCGCGCAAGCCCGGCCTCGGCGATCCGCTGGGCGAGTGAGGCCGGCACGCCGTGCGCCGCCAGCGCCGAGGTGTCGCGCCGGCGTGCCGGCACGAACAGCGGTTCCAGCGGCGGCGGCAGGCCGTCGGCGGGTTCGCGTGCCGCCGACACCTCGACGCCGCCGGCGATGCGCCGGCTGGACAGGATCAGCGCCTCCGGCCCCAGTTCGGCGCGCACCGCGGCCAGTGCCGCCGGCATCGTCGCGGCGCGGATCAGCTTCAGCTGCATCGGCTAGACCTGCCCAACCGTTCGGATGCGCGCACGCGGGAAAATCTCCGCCTGGCTCAGCACCACGGTGGAGGGACGGAACCGCTCGACGATGGCGCGGACATGCGCGCGCAGGGTGGGGCTGACCAGCAGCACCGGCGCCTCGCCCGTGGCCGCGGCGCGATCGAACGCATCGCGCAGCCTGGTCATGAACTCGGTGAGCTTGCTCGGCGCCATCGCCAGCTGGCGGTCCTCGGCCGGGCCTACCAGGCTTTCGGCGAACGCCTGTTCCCACTGCGCGGATAGCGCGAGCAGCGGGATGTAGCCGGCCTGGGCGGTCGCCGCCTCCGAGATCTGGCGCGCAAGCCGCACCCGTACCTGGCCGACCAGTGCCGGCACTGCCCGCGCGCCGGCGGCCAGAGCATCGGAGATGCCCTCGAGGATCGTCGGCAGGTCGCGGATCGAGACGCGCTCGGCCAGCAGCGCGGCGAGCACGCGCTGGATGCCGGCCACCGTGATCTGCGCCGGCACCAGGTCCTCCAGCAGTTTGCGGTGCTCGCGCGGCAGCTCGTCGAGCAGTTTCTGGGTCTCGGCGTAGCTCAGCATCTCGGGCATGTAGTCCTTGGCGATCTCGGTCAGGTGCGTGGTGACGACGCTGGCCGGATCGACGACGGTGTAGCCGCGGAACTGCGCCTCCTCGCGCAGCGCCTCGGCGATCCAGGCGGCGGGCAGGCCGAAGGCGGGTTCGCTGGTGCGTTCGCCGGCGAGCGCCACCGGCTCGCCCCTGGGGTCCATCGCCAGCAGCTGGCCGGGGCGCAACTCGCCGCGTCCTGCCTCGATCTCCTTGATGCGGATGACGTAGGCATTGGCGGGCAGCTGCACGTTGTCCTGGATGCGCACCGACGGCAGCACGAAGCCCATCTCGACCGCGAGCGCGCGGCGCAGCGCGCGGATCTGGTCGGCAAGCCTGCCAGGCCCCTCGGCCGAGGCGAGGCCGAGCAGCCCGTAGCCGAGCTCAAGGCGCAGCGTGTCGAGTTTCAGCGCCTCGCCGATCGGCAGGTCGGACGGTGCGGGCGGGGCGATCGCCGCCTCGGCGGCGGTGCGTGCCTGGGCCTCGGCCAGGGCACGCTGGCGGCTCCAGGCGGCGAAGCCCGCCGAGCCGGCCAGCGCCAGGAACGGCAGCATCGGCAGGCCAGGCAGCAGCGCGAGCGCTGCGGCAGCGCCCGCGGTCAGGGCCAGCGGCTTCGGGTTGCCCGCCAGCTCGCGCCCCAGTGCTGCATCGGCGGTGCCCTCGACGCCGGCCTTGGTCACCACGATACCGGCGGCGGTGGAGACCAGCAGCGCCGGGATCTGCGAGACCAGCCCGTCGCCGACGGTCAGGATGGTGTAGGTGCGCGCCGCGTCCGCGACCGGCAGCCCGTGCGTGACGGCGCCGATGGCAAGGCCCGCGACGATGTTGATCACGGTGATGATCAGCCCCGCGATCGCATCGCCGCGCACGAACTTGGCGGCACCATCCATGGCGCCGAAGAAGGCGCTTTCCTCCTCGAGTTCCTTGCGGCGCTTGCGCGCCCCCGCCTCGTCGATCAGGCCCGCCGAGAGGTCGGCGTCGATCGCCATCTGCTTGCCTGGCATGGCATCGAGGCTGAAGCGCGCGGCAACCTCGGCGATGCGGCCGGACCCCTTGGTGATGACGATGAAATTCACCAGCACCAGGATCGCGAACACGATCACGCCGATCACCACCTCGCCCTGCATCAGGAAGGCGCCGAAGGCGGCGATCACGTGCCCGGCGGCGGCCGGGCCTTCGTGCCCCTGGCTCAGGATCAGCCGCGTGCTGGCGACGTTGAGAGCGAGCCGGAGCAGGGTGGTGATCAGCAGCAGCGTCGGGAAGCTTGTGAAGTCGAGCGGTCGCACCAGCATCAGGGCGACCATCAGCACCAGGACCGATGAGGTGATCGAGACCGCAAGCCCGAGATCGAGCAGCACGGTGGGCAGCGGCACGATCAGCACCACCAGCATGGTGGCGACACCGACGGCCAGCAGCACGTCGTTGGGCAGCCGCGCAGCGGCCGCGAGCCCCCGCCAGCGGTCGAACGGCGAGGCGGCGCCCTCGGGTGCCGCGGAGGCGTCGGCGGTCATCGGTTGACCCTCAGGCAGACAGGCGCTCGCTCAGGCTGATCGCGCGCAGGTCGCCCGCCTGCGGCGGCGGCACCCGCAGGCCGGCGTCGGAATATTCGCGCAGCTTGTTGCGCAGCGTGCGGATCGAGATGCCGAGGATGGTCGCGGCGTGGGTGCGGTTGCCGAGGCAGTGCGTGAGCGTCTCCAGGATCAGGTCGCGCTCGACATCGCCGACCGTGCGGCCGACCAGGGCGGCGACGCCGTCGCCGGCGAATGAAGGTGCGGCAGGCATGGCGGGCGTGCGCGGGGCGGCGGCGACCGCGGCACTCATCATCTGGCGTGCCTCGACCGGGCCGCCGAGCTCCATCGCCTCGGCGGCGATCATCTCGCCGCTGGAAAGCAGCACCGCGCGGTGGATGGTGTTCTCGAGCTCGCGCACATTGCCGCGCCAGGAATGACTCTCCAGCAGCGCGAGTGCGGCCGCCGACAGCGGGCGGAAGGGAAGGCCGTTAACGTCGGCGTACTTGCGTGCGAAATACTCGGCGAGCGGCGCGATGTCGGCGGGCCGTTCGCGCAAGGATGGCACGCGCAGCGCCACCACATTCAGGCGGAAATAGAGATCCTCGCGGAACGTGCCCTTGGCGACCTCGGCGGGCAGCTCGCGGTTGCTGGTGGCGATGATGCGGACATTCACCTTCACCGGCTCGGCCCCGCCCAGCCGGTCGATCTCGCGCTCCTGGATGGCGCGCAGCAGTTTCGCCTGCAGCCGCACGTCCATTTCCGAGATCTCGTCGAGCAGCAGGGTGCCGCCGCTGGCTGCCTCGAACTTGCCGATGCGCCGCGCGATGGCGCCGCTGAAGGCACCCTTCTCGTGCCCGAACAGTTCCGATTCCAGCAGGTTGTCGGGGATCGCAGCGCAGTTCAGCGCAACGAACGGCCCGCCCGAGCGGCGCGACTTGCGGTGGATGTGGCGTGCCAGCACCTCCTTGCCGGTGCCGCTCTCGCCGGCGACCAGGATCGAGGCTTCGCTGGCCGCCACCTGCTCGGCGCGCCGGATCGCCTGCTTCATCACCGGGTCGCGATGGATCAGCGCGTGGCTCTCCGCGCCGACCGCTTCCAGCATCGCGGCGATGAGGTCGGGTTCGGGGGGCAGCGGCAGGTATTCCTTGGCGCCGGCACGGATCGCACCGACCGCGGCCTGCACATCGTTGCCGATGCCGCAGGCGACGACGGGGCAGGCGATGCGCTCGGCGCTCATCGCGCGCACGAGGCCAGCGACGTCGAGCCGCACATCGACCATCACGATGTCGGCCCCGCCCTGGGCACGCAGCTGCGCCAGCGCATCGGCGACGTCGTCGGCCTGCGCCAGTTTCGCGCCGCGCGCGATCGCGATGCGGCCAGCCTGGCCAAGCTCGCCCGAAAGGGATCCGACGATCAGGATGCGCATGGTGGGCTTCTCTCCCCGTTCAGTGGGCCCCTTCTTCAGGCGGGCCGGTCGCCCTTGACGATCTCGGTCATGGTCACGCCCAGGCGGTTGTCATCGACCATCACCACCTCGCCGCGGGCGACCAGGCGGTTGTTGACGTAGATGTCGATCGCCTCGCCCAGCTTGCGGTCGAGCTCGACCACCGCGCCGCGCCCCAGTTTCAGCAGCTGGCTGACCTGCATGGTCGAGCGGCCGAGCACGGCGCTGACCTGGACCGGAATGTCATAGACCGCTTCGAGATCGCGCCCCGACCGCGGCGCGGCATCCGCGGGTGGCGCCTGCGGCGCGGCGTCGGGCGGCAGTTCGGTCCAGTCAGGCGGGTCAGTTGGCATGGTCATCGGTCTCCGGCGTCAGCGGGCTGAGGCCAAGGGGGAGAAGCGCATCGAGAAGGGCGGCGCGCAGGGCTGCCGGATCGCGGAGCGCAGCCCCGGCCGACCACGACAGCGTGGCGCCATCCGGGGCAACGGCTGGATCGGGCCGCAGCGTGATCTCGCCATGGAAGCCCGCGTCATCGGCAAGCCTCCGCATCTGTGGTTCCAGCCTGGCGACCAGCGGCGGGCAGACCCGCAGCGTCAGTTTCGGCTCGGCCCCGAGCTGCGGCAGCAGCACGGCCAGCATGGCGGCGATGTCGGCCTCGGCGAGTGCGCCGCTCAACGAGGGATGGAGTGCGGCCAGCGCGCCCAGCACCAGGCGCACCGCCCCTTCCGCTGCCTCGGCGGTGGCGGCCTCGGCCCGCGTCGCCGTCAGCCCGAGCTGCTCGGCGATCGCGGCGAGAGCTGCCTGGCCGGCGGCCTCTGCCTCGGCGCGTGCGGCGGTGCGGCCTGCCTCCTTGCCGTCGCGGAAGGCGGCCCGGCGCGCATCCTCGAGCTCGGCCTCGGAATAGCCGGGCTCGAGCGCGGGCGGCTCGGGTGACGGTTCGGGCAGGGTGCGGGTGAGCTGCGGCGGGGCGAAATCCTCCTCGAACAGCACGCGCGCCCCGGCCCGCGGCGCGCCCGCCCTGGCATCGGTTGACGCGGCGCGGAAATGCCGCGCATCGATGGGGTCGAACGGGGTCATCGCCTCAGACCACCATCTCGTCTTCCTTGCCGTCGCTGATCAGGATCTGGCCGGCGGCGGCGAGGTCCTTGGCGGTGGCGACGATCACCGCCTGCGCCTCGTCGACATCGCGGATCTTGATCGGCCCCAGCGCCTCGATCTCCTCGCGCAGCATCTTGCCGGCGCGTTCGGACAGGTTCCTGAAGAACAGGTCGCGGATCGCCTCGGAGGCGCCCTTCAGCGCCACTGGCAGTTTCTCCTTGGGCACCGCGCGCAGCAGGGTTTGCACGCCGGTGCCGTCGATGCGCACCAGGTCGTCGAAGGTGAACATCAGGCCCTTGATGCGCTCGGCAGCGTCGCGGTTGCGCTCCTCGAGCGCGGCGACGAAGCGGGCCTCGGCGGTGCGGTCGAGATTGTTGAAGATCTCGGCCATCATCTCGTGCGCATCGCGCCGCTGCGTCCGCGCAAGGTTGGTCATGAATTCCGAGCGCAGCGTGCGCTCGACACTCTCCAGCACCTCCTTCTGCACGGATTCCATGCGCAGCATGCGCATCACCACTTCCATGGCGAAACTTTCCGGCAGCAGCGCCAGCACGCGCGCGGCATGTTCCGGCTTGATCTTGGTCATCACCACGGCGACGGTCTGCGGGTATTCGTTCTTGAGATAGTTCGCGAGCACCGCCTCGTTCACGTTGCCGAGCTTGTCCCACATCGTGCGCCCTGCCGGCCCGCGCAGCTCCTCCATGATCTGGCCGACGCGCTCCTTGGGCATGGTCTTGGCAAGCAGCCGCTCGGTCGCCTCGTAGCTGCCGTGGATGCCGTTCGAGGCGCTGATCCGGTCGGCGAACTCGACGCAGAGCCGGTCGACCAGCGCCGCCGGCACGCTGCCGAGGTTCGCCATCGCGGCCGAGATCTCGCGGATTTCCTCCTCGTGCATCATCGCGAACAGCCGGCCCGACTGTTCCTCGCCGATCGACAGCATGATGATCGCTGCCTTCTGCGGGCCGGACAGCGACTTCATCTCATCCTTGGCGCGGCTCATGCTCGGCTGGGTCCCTGGCTCACGCGTCGGCCGTCATCCAGCCGCGCAGGATCGAGAGCGACTCCTCGGGGTGCGTGGCGACCAGTTCCGAGACCGTGCGCAGCGTCGAGGCACGCATCTGGCCCTCGATCTGGTTGACATCGATCATTCGCTCGTCCTCGGGGCCGGCGCCGGGACCGGCAAGCAAGGGCGTGCCGCCGGGGCCGGCGAGGGCGCGGGCGGCAGCGGGTCCCGCCAGTGCGGCGGGCGCGCCCGGGCCGGCCAGGGCAGGGAGCGCGCCCGACGACGGCGCCGCGAGCGCGCCGGCCGCACCGGCCATCGCGGGCGTGAGGCCGGGCATCGCGGCGGCGGTTTCCTGCGCGAGCAGCCGCGTGATCGCCGGGCGGGCGACCAGCAGCAGCGCCAGCACGGCGACGATGCCAAGCACCAGCGTCTCGACCAGGCGGGTCAGGTTGGCGCGGTCGAGCAGCCCGAACAGCGGCGGCGCCTCGGCCGCCGGCGCCTCGTCGGTACCGGCAAAGCGCATGTTCACGACCTGCACGGCGTCGCCGCGGCGCTCGTCGAAGCCGACGGCGCTTTTCACCAGGGTCACGAGCTGCGCCAGCTCCTGCTCGCTGCGCGGGCGGGCTGCCGGCGCAGCGCCGGGTTCCGCCCGTTCGCTGGCATGGTCGACCAGCACCGCGACGGACAGGCGGCGGATCGACGGCGCCTCGCGCACCAGCTGGCGTACGGTGCGGCCGATCTCGTAGTTGGTGGTCTCCTCGGTGCGGCTCTCCTCGTTGCCGGCCTGGGCGCTGCTCGGTTCGGCGTTGGGCAGGTTGTTGGCGACCGAGGTATTGGTGTTGGCCTCGCGCGAGCGCGAGTTCTCGGTGTTCGACTGGACCGAGCGCGCCACCTGCTGGTCGGGGTCGAAACTCTCGCGGTTCTCGGTGATGCGGTCGAAATCCATCTCGGCCGCGACCTCGACCCGAACCCGCCCCGGGCCGACGATGCGTTCCAGCATCTCCTCGACGCCACGTGCCAGGCGGGCTTCCTGGGCGCGGCGCACTTCCTCGGCGTTCAGCGCAAGCCCCATGCCGCCGACCGCCTGGCCGCTCCGCGCCAGCAGCTCGCCGCGGGAATCGACGATCGAGACGTTGCGCGGCGACAGGCCCGGTACCGCTGCGGAGACCAGATGCAGTACCGCCTGCACCTGCTCGCGATCGAGCCTTCCTGCACCGGCCATGGTCAGCACGACGCTGGCCTGCGCCTCCTGGCGTTCGCGCTGGAACGGCTCGCGCCGCGGCAGCACCAGGTGCACGCGCGCATTGCGCACGCCGGAAAGGCTGCGGATGGTGCGCGCCAGTTCGCCTTCCAGCGCGCGCAGCTGGTTCATGGTCTGCTGGAAGCCGGTGGTGGTCAGGCCGTCCTGGCGATCGAAGATCTCGTAGCCGACCGAGCCGCCGGCGGGCAGGCCCTGGCCGGCCAGCAGCAGGCGCGCGCGCGCCACATCGTCGGCCGCGACCATCACCGCGGCGCCGCCATTGCCCAGCCGGTGCTGGATGCGCGCGCGGTCAAGCGCCTGCACCACCGAGGCGGAATCGCGCAGATCGAGATCGCCATAGAGCAGCGCCATCGGCTGGCCGCCGCCGCGCAGCGACAGGAAGACCAGCAGCCCCATCACCGCCAGCCCGACGCCGGCCAGCGCGGCGAGGCGCATCGGTTCGAGCGTGCGCAGCGATGCCGCGAGTGCGTTCACCGCGGCAGTGCCCGGGAGGTCGGCAGCGGCGGCCGGTTCGGTTGCTGTGGGCTAGAGCTTGGCACGACGCGCTCCGGCTGGGTGCGGCCTACTGCCGCATGGCGTTGCTGGTAGCGCGGTCGCGGTGAGGGAAGGGTTAACGGTGGTGATTTTTTGCCGGGTGCACCGGGCAGCCGGTGCCGTGCGCCTGCCCCGGCATGGCATGCGGCACGGCCCGCCGCTACAGGAAGCGCGCCAGCGTGTAGTCGCGGATCGCCGCGATCAGCTGGTAGTTCGATTCGAGCTGGGTGCGCACCAGCTGAAGCCGCGACAGCGTCTCCTCCATCGCCACGTCCTCGACCCCGGAGACCTGCCTGGTGAAGGCCTGGATCAGGGTGGTGTGGGTCTCGGAGGTGGCGGCCAGGCGCTGCTGGGCGACGCCGAGTGCGGCGCGGTCCTGCTCCAGCGTCTTGGCGGCACCGGTCAGGCTCTGGGCGATTTCGTTCGCGACCGTGGCGAAATCCGGATCGATCGCGGTCTGCGCGACGCCAAGCGAGGCGAGCACGCCAAGCCCACGCATGATGTCGCGCATGTAGCTGCCGGTGGTCGGCGGTGTGGCGGGCGAGATCGCGGCGGCGTTGCTGTTGGCGCGCACGCCATAGACGATGCGGCTGCCATCGGCGTCGGGCAGGCCGACGCGCGCCTCGTTCAGCCCGCCGGCCGGCGCCAGCGTCGAGAGGAAGGCCGAGAACGGCGTGGTGCCGCTGGCGTCCGATCCGGCGATCGCCAGGGTGTCGGCCAGCACCGTCGCGCCGGTGCCCGTCGCCAGCGCCGTGACGCTCGCCCTGATCTGGAAGAACCAGGGGGTGGCCAGGATGGTCTGGCCGGCGGGGATCGGAGGATTGGCGACATCGGTGCCGCCGAACAGATAGGCGCCGCCGACCCGCGTGTTCACGAGGCCCGCCAGCTCCTCCAGCCCCTGGCGGGCCTGTTCGGCGACCGCGGCGACCGAGTTGGCCTGGGTCGTCACCATGGTCAGCGCCTTGGCCGCCACGTCCTGGGCGATCACGCTGATCCGGGCCAGCACGCTCTGGCTTGCGGTGATGCGGGCATCGGCGGCCTCGATCGCCCGCACATAGCCCTGGCGGCGCGCCATGTCGGCGCGCAGGTCGGCCGACAGCCGGGCACCGTCGCCGAGATCGCCGAAAGTGTCGCCGACCCGCCCGGTGCTGGCCTGGGTGGTGAGTTTGTCGAGACGCCCCTTGACGCTGAGCGCGCGGTCGACCAGCCGCGAGGTGAACGCGTAGCTGGCAACGATGTCGGTCATGGCCTGGTCCGCCTATCGGGTCGCCTGGTAGAGCGCATCCCACAATTCCCGATTGGTCTGCAGCACCCGCGCCGAGGCCTGGTAGGCGTTCTGCAGCTGCACCATCACGCTCATTTCCTGGTCGACATTGACGCCCGCCTCGTCGGCCAGCCGGTTGCGCACCAGGTCGCGCGCGGCGGTCTCGGATTCCAGCATGGCGGT
>JADYYZ010000054.1 GCA_020853405.1 Acetobacteraceae bacterium | reverse complement strand
TCCTCGATCCGCGTCGCGGCGCGCCCGCCGTCGCCGAGGCCGAGGCGCGCGTTCAGCTGCTGGTTGATCCGCTCCGCCTGGCGCACGCACAGCAGCACGCTGCGCGGGAAGGACGCATCGAACAGCAGGAAGCCGGCAACCGAGCGCGGCGTCAGCACGCTGGCGTGGGTGTGCCGATAGGCGTGGTAACCCGCGGCGGCGCGCAGCAGCGCGTGCCATTGCGACACGTCGAGCGGCGAGCCGATGTCGGC
Source organism: Acetobacteraceae bacterium (assembly GCA_020853405.1). Classification (GTDB taxonomy): domain Bacteria; phylum Pseudomonadota; class Alphaproteobacteria; order Acetobacterales; family Acetobacteraceae; genus JADYYZ01. Next base: position 5,114 of record JADYYZ010000054.1, on the reverse strand, counting down.
GATCCGCGGCAGCAGCAGGTGGTACTTGATGTCGAGCAGCCGCGTGGTCTGGTCGGCGCGCTCGATCAGCCGGCCGAGATTCAGGAAGTACCATCCCTGGTCGCGATAGAAGGTGCCGTCGGTGATGCCGGTGTGCAGCTGCACGGCCTCGCGCACGCGCGCGCAGGTGCGGCTGAAGCGGTCGCCGGAAATGCCGGCACCGGTCAGCGCCGCCACCTCGGCCTGGAACATGTTGAGGTGCTGCCACATCTCGGTGCTGATCAGCGGCCGCAGCGTGCGCGCGTTCTGCTTGGCCATGTCGACGGCATAGCGCACGCCCGTCGGGTTGCCCGGATCGAGCATGTAGAAGCGCTTGATCTTCTCGGGGCTGGGCGTGCCGTGGCGTTCCTTGAACGCTGCCTCGTCGGCATTGATCGCGATCACGCTTTCCCACGCCTGGGCCGGGTTCACCGTGCTTTCAAACGTCTGCGCGACATCGAGCACGCGCGCGAGATTCTCGGCCCGTTCGAGGTAGCGCGCCATCCAGAACAGGGATTCGGCATAGCGCGACAGCAGCGGGTTTGCGGTCCGGGTCGCGTTCATTCGGCGAGCACCCAGGTATCCTTGCTGCCGCCGCCCTGGCTTGAATTGACCACCAGCGACCCCTCCTTCAGTGCAACGCGCGTAAGCCCGCCCGGCAGCACCCAGGTGTCCTTGCCGGTCACCGCATAGGGGCGCAGGTCGAGGTGGCGCGGCCGCAGCCCCGTCTCGGTCAGCGTCGGTGCCACCGAAAGCCCGATCACCGGCTGGGCGATGTAGTTCGCCGGGTCCTTGAGCAGCGCGGCACGGCAGGCGTCGAGCTCGTCGGCGGTGGCGCGCGGCCCGATCGTGATGCCGTAGCCCCCCGATTCGCCGACCGGCTTCACCACCATCTCCGACAGGTGCGCGAGCGTGTAGGCAAGTCCCTCCTTCTCGCGGCAGATCTGGGTCTCGACGTTCTGCAGGATCGCCTCCTCGCCCAGGTAGAAGCGGATGATGCGCGGCATATAGGCATAGACCGCCTTGTCGTCGCAGACGCCGGTGCCGACCGCGTTGGCGAGTGCGACGTTGCCGCGTCGCCAGGCGCCGATGATGCCGGCGACCCCCAGCATGCTTTCCGGGCGGAACACGGTGGGATCGAGGAAATCATCGCCGATCCGGCGATAGATGGTGTGCACGGCGCGGGCACCTTCGGTGGTGCGCATCCAGACCCGGTCGTTCTCGACGAACAGGTCGGCCCCTTCCACCAGCGGCACGCCCATCTCGCGGGCCAGGAACACGTGCTCGAAATAGGCGCTGTTGTAGATGCCGGGGCTCAGCAGCACCACCTGCGGGTCGGCCACCCCCTCGGGCGCGATCTCACGCATGGCGCGGTGCAGGTTCACGCCATAGCCGTCGACCGGGCGCAGCCTGATGCCCTGCATCAGGTCGGGAAAGCCTCGCAGCATGGCGTGGCGGTTCTCGATCACGTAGCTCACGCCCGATGGCGTGCGGGCATTGTCCTCCAGCACCCGCCAGGTGCCGTCGCGGTCGCGCACGATGTCGATGCCGCAGATATGGGCGTAGGTGCCGTGCGGCACCGGGAAGCCCTCCATCTCCGGGCGGTAGTTGACGTTGCCGAGCACCAGCTCGGCCGGCACCACCCCTTCGGCCAGGATGCGCCGGTCGTTGTAGACGTCGTGCAGGAACAGGTTCAGCGCCAGCACGCGCTGGCGGATGCCGCGGTCCAGCACATCCCATTCCGGCGCGGTGATGATGCGCGGCACGATGTCGAACGGCAGGATGCGGTCGATCGCGTCGGCCTCGGAATAGACGGTGAAGGTGATGCCCAGGTTGAACATGTCTTTTTCGGCCGCCTGGGCACGGCGGCGCAGATCGGCAAGGTCCATCGCCGCGAGCCGGCGCGACACCAGCTCGCAGACACCACCATCGCCATCGCGCGGGCGGGTCAGTTCGCAGAAGAAATCGCCCGGGTCGTAGCCGGGCAGTCCGGCCGGGCCGGCATCGCCGGCCGCCACGCCGCCTGTCTTCCGGTCGGTCCGTTCGCCGTCCATGCCGGTCTCCCTGGCGCTGCTGCCCTGCGGCCGCGGCCAGCATGGCGGGGGCGATGCTGCGCCGCAAGCATGTTGCATCCTGCAACACCCGGGCGGTGCGCCACGCATCGGCGCCGCGGGGGGCGGCGGCCGGCGTTAACCTTCGCCCGGCCTCGCGGGCGGGGCGGGGCCGGTGGCACGCGGGTTGCCATTACCGGTCGCCGTTGGCTGTCGCAGTTGCTCGGGGCGACACCGTCGAGAAAGGGGTCCGCCATGATCGGCTTCCGCCTGACCGTGCTGGAACTGCAGCGCATCGTGATCCTGCATGCTGCCCTGCCGCCCGACGAGGATGAGCTTGCGGAACTGGAGGCATTCCTGCCGGCGCTCGCCCGGCGGGGCTATGCGCGGGCGGTGCTCGATCTGACGCTGTCACCGCCGATGGACCCGCGCGAGGCATGGGCGCTCGGCCAGACCGCACGGCGGCTGGCGGGCCAGAACATCCGCCTCGCGCTGGTGGCAGCACCCGAGGCAGAGGGTGCCACCGCCGCGGTCGGCCTGGCCGTCCATAACAGCCTTTCCGAGGCGCTCCGACGCAGCGACTGATAACGAACGCCAGCGTCGGGCACATCCGCCGTCGGGCACATCCGCCGCCGGGCGCATCCGCGGCACCGCGGCACCCGTAGGGTGGGCAGCGGCAGGGTGGGGAACGATGGACAGGACGCCGGCATTTCTGTTCCACTTCCGCACCAGCCTGGGGGACGACCACGGACCAGCCCGGAGGACGAGGCGATGCCAGCCGAGGAGGCGGAACTCAGCGCCTGGATTTTCCAGGCGGGTGGCGGCGACCAGAGTGCATTGCGGCGGCTCTATGTTGCCGAGTCCGCCCGCCTGTTCGGCATTGCGCTGACAATCCTGCGCGAGCGCAGCGCCGCCCAGGACGCGCTCCAGGACGCCTTCGTCGCGATCTGGCAGCGCGCGCGGCAGTTCGACCCCGCGCGCGGCGCGGCCCGCACCTGGCTTGCCGCCATCGTCCGCCACCGCGCGCTCGACATCGCGCGTTCCAGGGGCCGCGAGACCCTGTCGGACGATCCCGCGCTGGGCGACGAGCTGGTCACCGACGACCCGGTGGACCGGATCGCCGCCGCGGCCGATGGCGCCCGCCTGCATCAGTGCCTGAAGGGACTGGAGGAGAAGAACCGGCGCTCGATCGTGCTGGCCTTCGTCGATGGGTTCTCGCACGCCCAGGTCGCCGAGAAACTCGATCTGCCGCTGGGCACGGTGAAGGCCTGGATTCGCCGCGGCCTGCTTTCCTTGCGCGCCTGCATGGAGGCGGCGTGATGGCCGACCCTGGCATGCCCCAGGCGCCCGAGGAGATCGAGGCGCTGGCCGGCGAGTATGTGCTCGGCACGCTGGATGCGCGCATGGCCGAGGCGGTCAGGTCGGCGCTGACGACCAACCCGGCCCTTCGCGATGCGGTGGCCGAATGGGAGCGGCGGCTCGATCCGCTGACACGGCTTGCCCGCCCGGCCGAACCGCCGCCCGATGCGTGGGAGGCGATCGCGGCACGGATCGCGCCGACGCCGCCGCCCGCCCCGGCGCTTGCCAGCCGGGTCGCTGCCGGATGGCGAAACCTGTTCGGCGCGGGCCTTGCCGGGGCGGTCATCGCCGGGCTCGGCGTGTTCCTGCTGGTCCGCCCGCCAGCTGCGCCGCCGGAACGCTTTGTCGCCGTCATGCAGTCCGACCGCGCCGCGCCTGCCTTCATGGTCGAGGCGGACCGCGGCAGCGGCATCCGGCTTGCCGCCGTCAATCGCCAGGAGATACCGGAAGGCCGGGTGATGCAGCTCTGGGGCCTCGCGCCCGGCGATCGCGGCCCGACCTCGCTCGGCTTCGTGCCGCGGGATGGGTCGCGGTTCCACTTCGATGCCAGCGCCCGCCCTCCGGTCGACGGCATGCTGGTGGAGATTTCACTGGAACCGCCCGGCGGTTCGCCGATCGGCCGGCCGACGGGGCCGGTCGTGTTCATCGGGCGGCTGGAACGGCTCTCGCACTGATCGGGCCGATGCCCGGCGAACGGGTCAAAGACTCGTGGCGCTGGTCTGATCCGGCGCCACTGAAAGGCGCGTGCAGCGCGGCTGCATCCGGTCGGGCCGGTGGGGCGTAGGTGTTTCGCGACGGCATCGTGCCGTGGCCGCACCAACGTTCGACCCATCCGGAGGAGATGTCCCCATGCCGTCATGCCGCAAGCTGGCGCTGGCCGCGCTGGCAGCCACCGCCGCCACTGCTGCCAATACCGCCCACGCTACCGATTTCGTCGCGCTGACCGCTGACAGCCGCCTGGTCGCGTTCGATGCCGACAGCCGGCGTGCCGGCCCGGCCGTGGCGATCCGCGGCATCGATGGCGCGGTGATCGGCATCGACGTACGCCCCGCCGACAGCATGCTCTATGCCCTGAGCGCGCGCTCGAAACTGTACACGATCGACTGGCGCACCGGCCAGGCCAGCCTGGTCAGCACGCTGGACAGGATGTGGGATGGCGGCGGCCGCACCGTGGTCGATTTCAACCCCGCGGCGGACCGGCTGCGCGTGATCGGAATGAACGGTGTCAGTTTCCGCATCAATGTCGAGACCGGTGCCGTCACCGTCGACGGCAGCCTGAAATACGACACCGGCAGCGCGCTTGCCGGGTCGGAGCCCCGGGTCACCGCCGCCGCCTACCGCAACAGCGTTGCCGGCGCCCAGCAGACCGGCCTCTACACGATCGACACGCTGGCCGGCAGCTACAATCTGCAGGCGCCACCCAACGATGGCGTGCAGAAGCCGATCATGCGGCTCGATGTCTCGCTGCCGCCGGCAAGCGCATTCGATATCGAGACGGTCGGCGAGGCCAATACCGGCTGGATCCTGGCTGGCGGGCAGCTGTCGCGCATCGACGTTGCGACCGGCAACCTGCGCCCGGTGGGTGGCATCGCCAACCTGCCGGTCAACGTGGAGATCATCGACATCGCGGTACTGCCGCGGCGCTGAGCGCGTAGGCGCCTCGACCAGGCTCCGGCCAGCACCGGC
>JADYYZ010000053.1 GCA_020853405.1 Acetobacteraceae bacterium | reverse complement strand
ATCAGCTCCGGCCGGTCGGACGACGGGAAGAACTGCTGCGGCACCAGACGCAACCCGTAGATCGAGGCGCCGAACAGCCCGATGGTCAGCGCCAGCGTCACCCAGCGCAGGCGAAGTGCTGCGGTCAGGAACGCGGTATAGGCGCGCAGCACCGCGCCCGGCGGCTTCTCGGCCGCGTCCTTCGGCGCCTTCAGCAGGTACATCCCGATCAGCGGCGCGAACAGCACGGCGACGAACCAGCTGACGATCAGCGTGATGCCGACCACCGCGAAGATCGAGAAGGTGTATTCGCCCGCCGAGCTCTTCGCGAAGCCGATCGGCACGAAGCCGGCGATCGTCACCAGCGTGCCGGTCAGCATCGGCGCGGCAAGGTTGGCATAGGCGAACGTCGCGGCCTTCTCCTTGGGGTCGCCCGCCGCCAGCCTTCGCAGCATGGCGTCGATGGTGGTCATCGCATCGTCGACCAGCAGCGCCAGCGCGATGATCAGGGCGCCGAGGCTGATGCGTTGGAGGTCGATGCCCACCGCCTGCATGATCGGGAAGACGATCGCAAGCGTCAGCGGGATGCCGAGTGCCACCACCGCGCCCGCCCGCACCCCGAGGGCGAGGAACGAGCAGGCCATGATGATCAGGATCGCCTGCCAGAGCGATTCGGTGAACTCGTTGATCGCGGTATCGACGGTGACCGCCTGGTCGGCGACCAGCACCGTGTCGATGCCGACCGGCAGGTCGGCCTTGATGGCGGCCATCGTCGCGCGGACATTGCGCCCCAGCGCCAGGATGTCGCCGCCCTCGCGCATGGCGATCGCAAGCCCGATCGCCTCCTTGCCGTTGACGCGGAACATCGGCTGCGGCGGGTCGACCAGGCCGCGGCGGACGGTGGCGATGTCCGACAGGCGGATGATCCGGTTGCCGGCGACCAGGTTCACCGCCAGCAGGTCGGCTTCCGACTTGAACTCGCCCGAGACGCGGAGCGCGATCCGTTCAAGCCCGGTCTGCACCGTGCCGGCCGGCCGCACCGCGTTCTGCGCCTGCAACGTCGCGATGATGGCGCCGTAGTCGAGCCCGAGCGCCGCCATCCGCTCGGTGGACAGTTCCAGGTAGATCTGTTCGTCCTGCGCCCCCAGCACCTCGATCTTGGTGACATCGGGCACCAGCAGCAGCCGCGATCGCGCGCCCTCGACGAAGTCGCGCAGCTCGCGATGGCCGAAGCCGTCGGCGGTGAAGCCGTAGATGATGCCGTAGGTGTCGCCGAAATCGTCGTTGAAGAAGGGTCCCAGCACGCCCTGCGGCAGGGTGTGGCGAACGTCGGCGATGCGTCTTCGCACGTCGTACCACATGTCGGGCACCTCGAAAGGCGGCGTCGCCCCCTTCAGGTCGACGAAGATCGTCACCTGCCCGGCATTGGTGAAGCTCCTCAGATTGTCGAGCCAGGGCACCTCCTGGAGTTTCCGCTCCAGCCGCTCGGTCACCTGCAGCAGCGTCTCCTCGACCGTGGCACCCGGCCACTGGGCGGCGACGATCATGGTGCGGAAGGTGAACGCAGGGTCCTCGTTGCGGCCGAGCCGGATGAACGACAGCGAGCCGAAGATGACCGCGATCAGCATGAAGTACAGCATCAGCGACGGTCGCCGGATGCTGATCGCGGAAAGATTGGGGCCGATCATCGGCCGGAAGCCGCCGCGGCGCCCAGCAGCCGCACCTTCTGGCCCTGCCGCAGCGCCTGCACGCCGGCGGTCACCACCACGTCGCCGGGGTCGACACCCTCGGCGATGATGACCCGCGCCGGGTCGTGGCGCAGCACCTCGACGCGGCGCAGCTGCACGGTGCTGTCGGCAGGATTGACCACCCACACCGCCGGCCTTCCGTCGGCACTGGTCAGCGCCGAGGATGGCAGCTCGATGCCCGGCCCCGGGCCGATCTGCATCCGCCCGGTCACGGTCGAGCCGAGCCGCATCGCCGCCGGCGGGTTGATCAGCCCGACCCGCACCTGGAAAGTGCCGGTGACCGGGTCGGCGCGGGGGCTCACCTCGCGCACCCGTCCCTTGGCACGCACGTTCGGATCAAGCGTGAGCGCGACCGTGATCTCGGGGTTCTCCGGCGCGTTGTCGCGCACCCGAGGCGGAACATCGAACACCGCGTCCTTGCCGTCGTCGCGCGCGATCTCGACGATCATCCGGCCGGGATGCACCACCTCGCCCGGTTCGGCGCCGCGGGCGGTGACGATGCCAGGGGCATCGGCCTCCAGCACGGTCCAGCCCAGCCGGTTCTGCGCGATGTTGAGCTGCGCGCGCGCATCATCGACGCGCGAGCGCGCGGTCTGCAGCGCCTGCGCCGCCTGGTCGTAGCGGGCACGCGGGGTCCAGCCGCCGCGCAGCAGGTCTTCCTGGCGGATATAGTCGTTCTGGGCTTCCACCAGCTGGCCCTCGGCCGCGCGCAAGGCCGCCTGGGCCGAGCGCAGCGCGTTCTTGGCATCCGTCTGGTCGAGCCAGGCGATCACCTGCCCCGCCTCGACCCGGTCGCCGACATTGACCAGGCGGTCGACCAGGCGGCCGTCGACGCGGAACGAGAGGCTGACCTCGGTCTGGGCCTGCACCGTACCCGTCAGTTGCACGAAATCGCCTTCGGTGCGCTTCTCGACCGTCACCACCCTGACCGGGCGGATTTCCGGCGCCGGTGCCTCGACAGGGCGATCGCACGCGGCAAGCGCGAGCGGCAGCAGAACCGCGACCCGGCGCGGCAGGCGGGCTGGCACGGCGTTACTCTCCCTGATCCCGTTGCCGCGCGTGGCCGTCGATTCGTGGCTTGGCGCGACCGGATGGCTGATTGGGGGCATGCGTATGGCCCGCCTGTCCATGGGCGGCAAGTGGCGCGCCCCCCGCCGCGCCGCTATGCCACCGGGCGCGAGGCGAACAGGTTCAGCCCCAGCGCCTGCGACAGGAACTTGGTGGCCAGCTGCCCGCGCACGCTGTTGCCGGCCGCATCGAGCGGCGGCGAGAAGGTGGCAAGCCCACCCTTGCCGGGCGAGACGGTGACGATACCGCCGCCGACGCCGCTTTTCCCCGGCAGCCCGACCTCGTACAGCCAGTCGCCCGACTGCTCGTAAAGGCCCGATGTTGCCATCACCGCCAGCACCCGCTTGCAGCGGTCGGCATCGAGCACGCGCTCGCCCGTCACCGGGTTGACGCCGCCATCGGCAAGGGTCGCGCCCATCACCGCAAGGTCGCGGCAGGTCACCGTCAGCGCGCACTGGCGCGTATAGAGATCGACCGCCGCCGCAGGGTCGCAATACATCCGCCCATAGGCATCCAGCAGCCGCGCGATGCCCTGGTTGCGCTGGTTGGCCGCCGATTCGCTTTCATACACTTCCCGGTCCAGCGCCAGGTCGCGCCCGGCAAAGCGGGAAAGGCCGGCCTGGATGAACCGCCACTTCGCCTCCGGCGTCGCGCCGGGCGTGAGGCTGGTGGTGGCGATCGCGCCGGCGTTCACCATCGGGTTCATGGTGCGATCGGGATTGAGTTCGATCGCCATCACCGAGTTGAACGGCAGGCCGGTGGCATTCACGCCCACCCGCAGGCGCACGCTCTGGCCCCCTAGCGCCTGGCAGACCAGCGCGAACACGAAGGGCTTCGAGACGCTCTGGATCGAGAATGCATGGTCGCAGTCGCCCGCCGCATGCACGCCGCCGTGCACGCTGGCGACGCAAAGGCCGAACAGCGAGGCGGGAACCCGCGCCAGTGCCGGGATATAGTCGTAGACATTGCCGTCATCGACGGCGCGGAAGCGGGCATGGGCCTCGTCGATCGCGCGCATGACGCGCTCGGCCTCGGGCAGCCGGCCGGTCGAAACATTGCCGGTGGCGACCGCGTCGTCGTTGTGCAGGCGGGTGTCCATGCGGGCGTCGCGCTCTCCCCGGCGCGCCTGGCCGGTTGCCAGCCCGCGCGCCCATTTCCGCCGAGCCTATAGCGGCACGGCGGCGAGGCAACAGGCAGGCTGGGCAACAGGCAGGCTGGGCAACAGGCAGGCTGGGCAACAGGCAGGCTGGGTCACCGGCGGCTTGCCGCTGTCCCGAACCAGCCTCTGCCCGGCGTGGGGACGACGCTACAGCCTTCGCAGCAGCGCAGGCAGGTCGGGCGCCAGGTCTCGCGGCAGGTCTCGCGGCAGGTCTCGCAGCGGGGGTGCCGCCGCAAGCCCCGCCTGGCGCAGCTCGCGCGGGCTGCAGCCGAACTCGCGGCGGATACTGCGGCTGAAGCCGGCCAGATTGGCGAACCCGACCGCTTCCGCGACGGCGGCGATCGGCGCGCGGTTGGCGGGGTCGGACAGCAGCTCACAGGCGTGGCGCATGCGCTGGGCCATGATGTAGCGCGCCACCCCGCCCTCGGGTTCGAACAGGCGGTACAGATTGGAGCGCGATATCCCGACCATCCGGGCAAGCCGCCCCGGCGTCAGGCTGGCCGCACCAAGATGGCGCCGCACCATCTGGCGGGCGCGGGCACGGCGGGTCTGGTCGAGTATCGGCGCTGCCTCGGCCAGGCGGTCGGCCGAGGGCGCGATCGTGGCCGCGAGCATCTGGCGGATCGCCGGCACAAGGCGACGGCGCTCGGCCGCCGCGAGGCCGTCGATCCGCGCGTCGAACGCGAGCACGAAGTCGCCGAGCAGTCCCCCGAGCCCGGTTGCCAGGGGTCGGTTCCGCGCCGCCTCCAGCGCCGCATTCAGTTCGGGCGCGAAATCGCGCGAGAAGAACAGCGCGACCCACTCGATCGCGGTGCGACTGCTCCCGAACGGCTCGGCCATGCTGTGCAGCACCGGCACGCCGGCCTCGATCACGGTCTCGCGGCCGGCGGCCTGGTGGCGGACCGTGCCCTGACGGGCGCAGGCCACGAACCAGCTGTCGATCTGATCGCGCCGGATCTGGCCGCGCTGGCGCAGGGCCAGCACCGGCGGCGCGCTGACCCGGCTGAGCACGATCTCGCCCAGGTCCCAGAAAGCGTTGCTGGCGAGGTAGCCGCCCGTCGCATCGCCAGGGTGGCGCATTTCGATGATCGGCGCCCACCGCTGCCGCCAGGCATGGAACTGGTCCGCACGCGCGATCGCGCCGGTGGCGAAGGTGAGCGGGCTTGCCGGCCCACCCGCCGCATCGCGGCCGGCCGGGTCCGCGATCGCATCGGTTTCCATCGCGTGTGCCGCGCTGCGCCTCCCGCTCCCTCCATGCCGCCCCGGGCAGCGTGCTGGCAAGTATGGATTTCCTGCATCATCCGGCACGGTTGCCGGGAGCGGCGGGGCACCCGATCACCAGCGCCCGGTTTGACGGGCGCCGCCGCCACGACAAGACTTCGCGCCCCGCGGCAAGGGGTTGGGGAAGGCGTCCACCATGATCGGTCCTGGTTCGGGTGGCGATCCGCCGGCAGCGCGGCGGCTCCGGGTGGGGGTCGATGTCGGCGGCACCTTCACCGACCTCGCGCTGGTCGACGAGGCGAGCGGGCGCATCACCTTCCACAAGGTCGCATCGACCCCCGCCGACCCCTCGATCGCGATCGAGACCGGGGTGCGGGAGCTCCTCGCCAAGGCGGCGGCGCAACCGGCCGAGGTCGCCTTCCTCGGCCACGGCACCACGGTTGCAACCAACATGGTGATCGAGCGCAAGGGCGCGCGCACCGGCATGATCACCACGAAGGGATTCCGCGATGTGCTGGAGGTCGCCCGCCAGACCCGCCCGCACCTCTACAATTACGACATCCGCCGCCCGCCGCCTCTGGTGCCCCGCCGCCGGCGGCTCGAGATTGCCGAGCGCCTGGCAGCCGAGGGAACCGTCTTGCGCCCGCTCGACGAGGCCGAGGTGGCGCGTGCCGCGGGGGCGCTGCTGGCGGCAGGCGTCGAGTCGATCGCGATCTGCTTCCTGCACGCCTGGCGCGACCCGGTGCACGAGCGGGCGGCCAAGGCGGTGCTGCGCCGCCTCGCGCCCGATGCCTATCTTTCGGTGTCGTCGGAGGTGCTGCCGGAGTTCCGCGAGTTCGACCGCTTCAGCACCACGGTGCTGAACGCCTTCGTCGGGCCCAGGATGGCGCGCTACCTCGACCGGCTGCTCGGGCGCGTGCGCGGCATCGGCATCGCCGCCGAGCCCTATACGGTGCATTCCAACGGCGGGCTGATGTCGGTGGCGACGGCGGCCGGCACGCCGGTGCGCACCTGCCTGTCCGGCCCCGCAGCCGGGGTGATCGGGGCAGCCGTGGTCGCCGGCCAGGCCGGCTTCCCCGACATCGTCACATTCGATGCCGGGGGCACCAGCACCGACGTCTCGGTGGTGGCCGGGGGCGAGGCCACCAGCAGCAGCAGCCGCGACGTCGCCGGGCATCCGGTGAAGGTCCCCAGCATCGGCATCGACGTGATCGGCGCCGGCGGCGGCTCGGTCGCCTTCATCGATTCCGGGGGGGCGCTGAAGGTCGGCCCGCGGAGCGTCGGCGCCGACCCCGGCCCCGCCGCCTATGGCCGCGGCGGCAGCGAACCGACGCTGACCGATGCCAACATCGCGCTCGGCCGGCTCGACCAGGCCGCCCTGCTGCGGGGTGCGATGCCGATCGACGCCGCCGCCGCGCGTGCCGCGATCATGACGAAGATCGCAACGCCACTCGGGCTGTCGCTGGAGCAGGCAGCGCTCGGCATCATCCGGGTCGCGGTCGCCAACATGGGCCGCGCCATCCGCGGCGTCACCACCGAACGCGGCTATGCGCCGGAGACGTTCGCGCTGTTCGCGTTCGGCGGCGCCGGCCCGCTGCACGCAAGCGACGTCGCCCGGGAATGCTCGATCCCCACCGTGATCGTCCCGCGCGAGCCGGGAACGATGTGCGCGCGCGGCATCCTGCTCGCCGACATCGCGCTCGACTTCGTGAAAAGCGAGATCCGCCCGCTCGACGAGGCAGCCTGGAGCCGCGCGCAGGCGCTGTTCGCCGGGATGCAGGCCGAGGCCGAGGCGTGGCTTGCCGGCGAAGGCGTGCCGCCCGCCCGGCAGGCGACGCGGCGCAGCGTCGAGCTCCGCTATGACGGGCAGAATTTCGAGGTCAGGGTGGCGCTCGGCGATACCCTGCCCGACCTCGCACGGCTGCTGGAACGGTTCGCCGAGGAGCACGCCCGCACCAACGGCTACGCGATCCCCGGCCGCGGCGTCGAGCTGGTGAACTGCCGGCTGACCGCGCTCGGCCAGGTGCGGCGGGGCGCGCCCGAGCCGCCGCCCGAAGGCAGCTCGGTCGAGCGCGCGCGGCTGGCGACCAGGCGGGTCTATTTCACCGCGGCAAGCGGCTGGCAGGAAACGCCGATCTATGCGCGCGAGCGCCTGCCGGTGGGAAGCCGCGTCAGCGGCCCCGCCATCATCGAGGAGATGAGCGCCACGAGCCTGGTCTTCCCCGGCCAGGCCGCCATCCTGGATGCCGACGGCAACATCATCGTGCGCCGCGTGGAGACCGCCACCGGCACCGGCACCGGCACGATACGGGAGATCGCGCATGTCTGACGCCCTCGCCCCGCGCCCGGCCGCGGCCGCCGAGGCCGACCCGATCGCGATGGAGGTGTTCGCCAACCGCCTGCTCTCGATCACCGAGGAGATGGGCAATGTGCTGATCCGCGCCTCGTTCAGCACCAACATCAAGGAACGCAAGGACTGCTCGGTCGGCATGTTCGACGTGCACGGCCGCTGCATCGCCCAGGCCGCGCACATGCCGATGCATCTCGGCTCGCTGATCGGCGCGGTGGCGACCGTGCTGGAACGCTACCGGCTGGCCGACATGCACGAGGGCGATGCCTTCGTCTGCAATGACGTGTTCCTGGCGCGCGGCACGCACCAGCCCGACATCAACATCATCACCCCCATCTTCTGGGACGGCGCGGTGAAGTTCTTCGCCGCCAACACCGGGCATCATTCCGATGTCGGCGGCCCCAACCCCGGGTCGATGTCGCAGAGCGCGAAGACGATCTTCGAGGAGGGCATCCGCATCCCGGTGATGCGCATGGTCCGCGCCGGCGAGCTCGACCAGGATCTGCTGGAGATGATCGCGCACAATTCGCGCGAGCCGGCCGAGCGCATCCTCGACCTGCGTGCCCAGGTCGCGGTCAACGAGCGGGGCGGGGAGCTGATGAAGCGGCTGGTCGGCGGCGACGGCATCGCGGCGGTCGAGGCGGCGATCGAGGCGCTGATCGCCTATACCGGGCGGCGGCTCCGCGCGCGTATCGCCGCGCTGCCCGATGGCGAGTATTCCGGCGAGCGCTGGATGGACGGCGACGGCGTGCCCGGCGGGGCGCCGATCGTGCTGCGGGCAAGGGTCGCGGTGAAGGGCGACGACCTGCTGCTCGACTTCTCCGGCTCGGCAGCGCAGGCGCGCGGCGCGCTGAACGTCGCGCCGAACGCGCTGGAGGCTACCTGCTACTACGCGGTGAAGGCGCTGCTCGATCCCGACCTGCCTGCCAACAGCGGCCTGTTCGATGCGATCCGCATCAGCGCGCCGGCGGGCTCGATCGCCAATCCGGATTTTCCCGCCGCCACCGCCGCCCGCGCGATCACCTGCAACCGGATCTCGGGCGCGATCTTCGATGCCCTGAACAAGGTGCTGCCGGACGAGGCGCGGATGGCGCACAGCCACGATTCGGTGCCGGCACTGCTGGTTTCCGGCCAGCGCCGCGGCGGCACCTATGTCTATATCGAGACGATCGCCGGCGGCGCCGGCGCGCGCCACGGCGCCGACGGCGCGGATGCGGTGCAGATGCACGTCACCAACAGTTCGAACCTGCCGGCCGAGGCGCTGGAGATCGAGTATCCGCTGCTGGTCGACGAGTATGGCCTGGTGCCCGACAGCGGCGGCGCCGGCCGCTGGCGCGGCGGGCTTGGCATCGCGCGGCAGATTTCCTCGCGCGTCGATGGCTCGCTGCTGACCGCGCGCGGCGAGGGCCACGTCAAGGTCGCACCCGGGCTGGACGGGGGGCTTCCCGGCGGCGCTGCCCAGCTCTTCCTCGCACCCGGCACGCAAGACGAGCGCGACCTACCCACCGCCACCACCGCGATGCGCATGACCGCCGGGCTTGCGGTGCGGATGGAAACGCCGGGCGGCGGCGGCCTCGGCGCTGCGTCGCTGCGCGAGCCCAGGGCGCTGGCCGCGGATATCCTCGACGGCAAGGTCACGCGCGCCGCCGCCGAAGCGGCCTACGGCGCGGCGCGGGTCGCCGGGGCGCTCGCCGCCTGGAACGAGGAGGACTGAGCATGCGCATCACCCGCCGCGGCGCCCTCGCCGCCGCCCTCGCCGCACCGTCGCTCGCCGCCGCCGAGACCGGCTGGCCGACGCGGCCGGTGCGCGTGGTGGTTCCCTTCGCCGCCGGCGGCGGCACCGATGTCGCGGCCCGGGTCTATGTCGCGCGCATGTCGGAGCTGCTCGGCCAGCCTTTGGTGATCGACAATCGCGGCGGCTCGGGCGGCAATATCGGCGCCGAGCTGGTCGTGCGCGCACCGCCCGACGGCTATACCATCCTGCTGACCAGCAACGGCCCCTCGACCGTCAACCGCTTCCTGTACAAGGACATGGCGTTCGATCCGGCGCGCGACCTGGTACCCGTCGGCCAGATCTTCCGCATCGAGCAGCTGCTGGTCGTGACCCCCTCGCTGCCCGCCAACACGGTCGGCGAGTTCATCGCGCTGGCCCGCGCGAGGCCGGGCGAGATCACCACCGGGTCGGGCGGCAACGGCTCCTCGCTCCATCTCGCGCTGGAACTGTTCAAGCTGCGCGCCGGCGTCAACCTGGTGCACGTACCCTATCGCGGCGGCGGACCGGCGATGATCGACCTGACGGCAGGCACCATCCACTCGATGTTCGATTCCATGCCCTCGGCGCTGCCCCAGGTCAGGGCCGGCCGGGTGCGGGCGCTCGGCATGTGCGGCACCAGGCGCCATCCCCTGCTGCCGGGCGTGCCGACGATCGCCGAGGCAGGGGTGCCCGGCTACGACGCAGGCACCTGGATCGCGCTGTTCGCACCGGTCGGCACGCCGCCCGCGATCGTGCAGCGGCTCTCCGAGGTATCGGCCGCAGCCCTGGCCGAGCCTGGCCTCGGCGAGGCGCTGGGCAGGGTCGGGACCGATGCCGCGAGCTCGACGCCGCGCCAACTGGCCGAGCGGATGGCCCGCGAGACCGCGGTCTGGGCCGAAGTGGTGCGCGAGGCGGGAATCGTCGCCAACTAGCCGGCCGGGGCGCCCAACGGCGTTGTCTCGGCCGCGCCGGCTCTGCATACTCGGGCCAAGGCAGCAGGGCGAGGCAGGGCGGCACGATGCCGAATGACGCGACGGTCGGACAGGGCGGCGCACGCTCCGCCAGCGGGGGCGGCCGCTGAGCGCGGGCAGCGAGACCAGGGCCGGGTTCGGCGCTGCCGCGCCTGCCCAGGCAGCCGCGTGGCGTCGGCGCCTGAGCTCGCGGGCGCTGGGCCGGCTCGTGCTGAAGGCGGCCGCCACGGTCACGCTCGCCTATATCCTGACGCCGCTGTTCTTCGTGATCTGGCTGTCGTTCTTCTACCAGGAAATCCCGTCGTTCCCGCCCGAGGGCTACTCGCTCCGCTGGTACAGCGCGATCTGGAACAATGACCGCTTCCTTGACGGTTTCTTCCTGTCGGTGCGGGTGGCGCTGATCGCAACCACGATCGGCGTCGCGCTGGGGGTGCCGGCGGCGCTTTGCATCGCGCGCTTCCGCTTCGCCGGGCGCGAGGCACTGAACAGCCTCCTGCTGCTGCCGCTGGTGGTGCCCGGCATCGTGCTGGGCATCGCGATCTATGTCTTCCATGTCGAGGCCGAGATCGCCACCGGCCTGCCGGTGCTCGGCTCGCTCGGCGGGCTGATCGGCGGCCATATCCTGATCGTGATCCCCTGGACGGTGCGGCTGGTCACGGCGAGCCTCGGCGGCGTCGACCGCTCGATCGAGGAGGCGGCGCAGAGCCTGGGCGCCGACCGCTTCACCACCTTCCGCCGCGTCACCCTGCCCGCCATCCTGCCGGGCATCGTGGCGGCGGTGCTGTTCGGCTTCGTCTCGTCCTTCGGCAACCTGGAAATGAGCCTGTTCCTGGTCGGGCCGGGCCGCACCACGCTGCCGATCGCGATCCTGCAGTACCTGGAATGGAAGATCGACCCGACCATCGCGGCGGTGTCGGTGCTGAACATCCTGCTGATCGCGGCCGCGATGCTGCTGACCGATCGCTTCGTCAAGATCAGCCGGGTGGTCTGAACCAAGATGGCACGACTGGAAATCGACCGCCTGACCAAGCGTTACGGCGATTTCTTCGCGGTGCGCGAGGTGAACCTCGATGTGCCGCAGGGCGAGTTCCTGGTGCTGCTCGGCCCGTCGGGCTGCGGCAAGACCACGACGCTCCGCGCGGTCGCGGGCTTCGTCGAGCCGACCTCGGGCGCGGTGCGGCTGGGAGGCACCGACATCACCGGCCTGCCGCCCTGGAAGCGCAACGCCGGCCTCGTGTTCCAGAACTACGCGCTGTTCCCGCACCTGACGGTCGCCCAGAACGTCGGCTTCGGGCTGGAGATGCGCAAGGTGGCGGCCGCCGAGATCGCACCCAAGGTGGCCGAGGCGCTGCGCCTGGTCCGGCTCGGCCATCTCGGCGAACGGCTGCCGCGCCAGCTTTCCGGCGGCCAGCAGCAGCGCGTGGCGCTGGCCCGCGCGCTGGTGTTCCGCCCCGACGTGCTGCTGCTCGACGAGCCGCTTTCCAACCTCGATGCCAAGCTCCGCCAGGAAGTACGGATCGAGATCCGCGAGCTGCAAAGGAAGCTCGGCATCACCACCGTGATGGTCACGCACGACCAGGAGGAGGCGCTGACCATGGCCGACCGGATGGTGGTGATGGAGGATGGGGCGGTGCGCCAGGTCGGCACCCAGCAGGAGCTCTACGAGCGCCCGGCCAACCGCTTCGTCGCCGGCTTCGTCGGCCGCTCCACCTTCATCGAAGGCAGTGTCGAGGCACCCGGGCGCTTTCGGAGCGGCGGCGGTGTTGCGGTGCGCTGCACCGCGAAGAACCCCGGCCCGGCCTCGCTCGCGCTCCGGCCCGAGCGGGTGGCCTGCGCGCCGACGCCGCTCGCCGGCTTCGACAATTCGATTCCCGGGGTGGTCGAGTTCGTCTCGTACCTGGGCGCGCTGATCGACCTGCACGTGCGCATCTCGGACGAGGAGCGGGTCGTCGCGCAGCTGCCGAACCGCGCCGACACCGTGCTGCCGGCGGTCGGCGCCGAGGTGCAGGTCGGCTGGATGGAAGCCGACGGCATCGTGTTCGCCAAGGCTGATCAGCATGCAACTGGCCAACAGGGCGCCGCCTGAACCGGCGCCGGAACCGAAGGGGAGACTGGAGATGACGAACCGGATCATCGGCGCGCCGCGCCGCACGATTCTGAAGGCGGGCGCCGGCCTTGCCGGGCTTGCGAGCCTCGCTGCGCCGGCGATCGTTCGCGCGCAGGCGAAGGGGCGGATCGTGGTCGGCACCTGGGGCGGTGACTATGCGCGCCTGCTGCACAAGAACATCGAACAGCCGATCCTGATCAAGGCCGGCTGGGAGGTGATCCAGGACCAGGCGGGCGATTCCGAGCGGCGCTCGAAGATGTACGCCGAACGCCGGCTGCCGCGCGGCACCACCGACATCCAGGGGCTGTCCGGCCCGAACATGTACCAGATGCACGATGCCGGCATCGTCGAGACGCTGGACTTCGCGAAGATCTCGAACACGCCGCACATCCTGCCGATGTTCAAGTATCCCTACGGCATCGGCCACATCTATTCGGGCAAGGTCGTGGTCTACAACCCGAAAATGATGCCGGAAGCACCGAAGAGCTACGCCGACGTGTTCAGCCCGCGGCACGGCAACAAGCTCGGCCTGATCGACATCCAGTACCAGTACACGCTGGTTGCGGCCGCGCTGGCCGCCGGCGGCCGGGTGAACAACCTCGAACCCGGGCAGAAGCTGCTGATCGAGTGCGTCAAGGCGGGCGCGCGGATCTATCCCTCGAACGAGGCCTTCGCCCAGGGCCTGAAGACCGAGGAGATCAGCATCGGCGTGATGTGGAAGGCGCGCGTCGTGCAGTGGCAGAACGCCGACATCTCGGTGCAGGCGGTGACCCCGAGCGAGGGCGCGCTCGCCTATGTCTCGGGCTTCGCGATCCCGAAGAACGCGCCGAACAAGGCGGGCGGCTATGCCTACATGGATGCGATGCTCGACAAGGCGCCGCAGGAGGCCTTCGCGGTCGACATGGGCTACAACCCGACCGTCACCAACGCGGTCGTGCCGCCCGAGCTGAACAAGCGCATCGGCTTCACGCCCCAGGAGATCGAGGCACTGGTCGATCTCGACTACGCCTACATGAACGAGAACGACGCCCGCCTGAAGGAGTGGTGGGACAAGTCGCTGAGGTCGTAGGACGCAGGCGATGGCCGGCGCGGCGGCCGCCACCCACGGCATGGTCGAGGAGCGGAAGGGCCAGGCCAGCCTTTCCGCCGCCGGCCTGATCGGGCCGGCGACCGTGATGGTCGTGGGCGGGCTGCTGCTGCCGATCGTCATCCTGTTCCGCTACAGTTTCAACCAGTACCGCCCGCGCGTGATGATGGTGGAGGCGCTTTCGCTGGAGAACTACGTCAAGTTCTTCACCGATCCCTTCTATGTCGCGATCCTGTTCACCACCGTCCGCGTGGCGCTGGTGTGCACCGTGGTCTGCCTGGTGCTGGGCTTCCCGCTGGCCTATGTGCTGGCGCGCACCGGCACCCGCTTCAAGAACCTGCTGATCATGGCGGTGGTACTGCCGCTGTTCGTCGGCAACGCCGTGCGTGCAGCGGGCTGGATGACGCTGTTCGGCTCCAAGGGTGCCTTGAACTCGGCGCTGATCGGGCTTGGCCTGATCACCGAACCCTTGGAGATCATGTATACCGAGCTCGCGGTGATCGTCGGCATCATCGCCGTCAACCTTCCCTACATGGTGCTGACGCTGCAAAGCGTGCTGGAAGGCATCTCGCGCTCGGTCGAGGAGGCGGCGTTCAGCCTCGGTGCCGATCCGCTGCGCATGTTCCGCCGCGTGCTGGTGCCGCTTGCCATGCCCGGCATCATCGCCGGCGTGATCCTGACCTTCATCCTTGGCATGAACGCCTATGCGACGCCGGTGCTGCTGGGCGGGCCGCAGTTCAAGATGATGGGCCCGCTGGTCTACAGCCAGTTCAAGCTGAACAACTGGCCGTTCGGGGCCGCGGTCGCGTTCGTGCTGATGACCGCGACGCTGCTGCTGACGGCATCCGCCAACCTGATGGTCCAGCGCAGGTATCGCCGCTGATTTTATAAAACATACCCCTTGACGGCCTGGGCTTGCTCGGATTTTATAAAACCAGCCGCTGAGGGACGATCCAGTGAAGATCGCGTCGCTGCATGTACATGCGCTGCATGTCGCGTTCGCCGACCTGTTCGGCGGCATCGGGCAGGTGCCGATGAGCCTCCGGCGGCCGGCCGCGCATTTCCAGCGTATCGAGCGCAGCGGCCAGTTCTCGACCCTGGTCGAAGTGCGCGACGAACGGGGCAATTCCGGCTGGGGAGAGGCGTTCGGCCTGCCCCACCCCGCAATGTCCGCCAGCCTGATCGAGGCCGT
>JADYYZ010000052.1 GCA_020853405.1 Acetobacteraceae bacterium | reverse complement strand
CAACGGGCGTGGCCCGAAGCGCGTCTCGACCGAACGTGGCGCGATTGCCAATGCGGCGCGCCGATCAGCGAAGCAAACCAAGGCGCGACAGGCGGGCAAGCGGCCAAGGCGAGCATCGCCCGATTGAAGCGTCTCTGTCCCTTCGCCCGCGCGTTGGGCAATGGGGACAAGGATTGCCGAACTGCCAGTCCTTGATTCCAAGGCAGACAACGGTAGCGGAGTGATGGCGGCTTGAGGTATATTTTCCTGTCGTTGAACAGGAACCCCGCCGATGCCCACGCCCGCCCCTCACCGCCGCCTCCCTTCCCGCCCCTGGGCGTCGAGGACGGATGCCGGGTGGGCCGCCCTTTCCCCCCTCCTGCCCGGCGCCGACCCCGCAACGCGCCGTCGCTGCCTGCCCGGCCAGGCCCCTGCGCCTGCCCGATCCGAATTTGTCGAAATCCGCCAGCGCGCCGCGGCCCGGCGATCGGAATTTGTCGAAATCGGCGAAACGCCGGCCCGATGCGAAGGCGAAAGGGCGTCGCCGCCGCGCCTGGCTTCGCCTACAGCCCCGCCGGGTCGCCGGCGACCGCGATCGAAAGCGCGGCCGGGTCATAAAGCCGCCGCGCCACCGCCCGCGCGCGGTCGAGATCCACGGCCGCGAGCCGCGCCAGCCGCCCCTCCAGCCAGTCGGGCGGGCGGGCGGCCAACTGCAGCGACACCAGGCTGCGCGCGATCTCGGGCGTGCTGGTGAAGGCGAGCGGGAAACTGCCGGCGAGATACGCCCTGGCATCGTCGAGCTCGGGCGCGGTCGGCCCTTCGGCGGCAAAGCCGGCCCACACCTCGCGCAGCACGCCGAGCGTCGCGGCAAGCCGCGCGTTCTCGGTCGCGGTGGCACCCAGGATCAGCGCGTTCCTTTCGCCGAACGGCACGATCTGCGCGCCGATGCCATACGAAAGCCCGCGCTTCTCGCGCACCTCGTCCATCAGCCGGCTGGAAAACCCGCCGCCGGCCAGGATGCGGTTGACCACCAGTTGCGCATCCCAGTCGGGGTCATCGAGCGACAGCGCGGGCTGGCCGAACGCGACCGCGGATTGCGGCGCGGCAAGCCGGGCCAGCGCCAGCGGAAAGGCGCCAGGCCGGGCCGGCACGACGATCGCCGGCGGCGCGGCGGCGGGCAGTTTCAGGAACGCGGCATCGACGATCCGCCCCAGCGAAGCGGCGTCGAGCGCGCCGGCCGCCGCCACCACCAGCCGTGCCCGCGACAGGCGGCCGGCGACGAAACCGCGCAGGTCGTCGCGCTCGATCGCGCCAAGCCCGGCCTCGGTGCCGAGCGGCTGGCGGCCGAAGGCATTTTCGGGGAACGCCTTTTCCCACCACAGCCGGCTGGCCGCGGCGCGCGGCGCGTTCGCCTCCTGCTTCAGCATGGCAAGCCGGCCGGCGCGCACCCGGCCGAGCTCGGCGGCATCGAAGCGGGGTTCGCCAAGCGCCATCGCCAGCAGCCTGGCTGCCTCGTCGGCGTTGGCCGACAGCGCGCGCAACGACCCGCTCACCGTCTCGCGCCCGGCGGTGAAGGAAAGCGAGGTTGCCGAATCGCGCAGCCGGTCCTGGAACTGGGTGGCGGAAAGCGCGCCGGCACCCTGGGTCAGCAGCCCGGCGGCAAGGCCCGCCAGACCCTCCCTGCCAGCTGGGTCGGCGGCGGCACCGGCATCGAGGAAGGTGAAGGCGAGCGCGAAGACCGGCACCGTCGCATCCTGGATCAGCCAGGCAGGGATGCCGCCCGGGCTTCGCACGACCGTGACCGGCACGCTCCAGCCCTCTGTGTTGGCTGCCATGGCTCAGGCCGCCGGCTGCGGCAGCAGCCAGCCGGTGACGGCGGGGCGGGCCAGCACGGCGCGGGCGGCCTCGCTGACCTCAGCGGCGGTGACGGTGCGGATGCGCTGGGGCCAGGTCTCGACCGCATCCAGCTGCATGCCGACCGCGAGCGCGGCACCGACCACGCGGGCACCGCCCATCAGGCTGTCGCGGGCGAAGATCGCGCCCTCGGTCAGCTGGCGGATGGCACGCGCGGTCTCGGCCTCGCCGGCGCCCTCGTCGAGGAACTTTGCCAGCGCCGCGTCGAGCGCTGCTTCCAGTTTCGCCGGCTCGGTGCCCTGGCGGCAGGCGGCGGCAACGCCGAAATCGGTGGGGTCCACCGCTTCGCCGGTGTACCAGGCGGCGGTGCCGGTCGCGAGGCCGGCCTCGGCCAGGGCGACATAGAGGCGCGAGCCGGGGCCGCCGCCGAGAATGTGGGCGGCGACCTCCAGCGCCAGCGCGTTCTGTCTGGTATCCTGCCTGGCATCGGCCAGCAGGCCGGAGGAGACGTAGCTGGGGGCGAGCCAGGCGCGGGTGATGGCGGGCTCGGCGGCGCGCGGGTCGCGCAGCGACACCCGCCGCTCGGCGACCGGCAGCGGCTCCTGTGGCCGGCCGCGCGGCGCCACCGTTCCGGCCGGGATGGCGCCGTAATGCTCCTCGGCCAGCCGTACCGCCTGGTCGGCCGAGAGCGCGCCGGAAAGGACAAGGATGGCGTTGGCGGGGACGTAGTGGCTGGCATGGAAGGCAGCCAGGGCATCGCGCGGGATCGCGCGGATCTCGTGCTCGAAGCCGATCACCGGCCGGCCATAGGGGTGGTTGACGTAGCTGGTGGCGCTGAACTGTTCGCGGAAGCGGGCGCGCGGCACGTTGTCGATCACCTGGCGCCGCTCCTCCAGGATGACGCCGCGCTCGGTGTCGATGGTCGCGGGGTCGAGCAGGATCGACTGCATGCGGTCGGCTTCCATCGCCATCACCAGCGGCAGCGATTCGCGGGCGACCTGCTGGTAATAGGCGGTGTAGTCGTAGCTGGTGAAGGCATTGTCGTTGCCGCCGACCCGCGCCACCCGGCGGCTGAACTGGCCACCGGGCACGCTTGGGGTGCCGCGGAACATCAGGTGCTCCAGGAAGTGCGCCATGCCGGAAAGGCCACCCGGTTCGTCGGCGCTGCCCACCTTGTACCAGACCATCTGGGCGGCGACCGGGGCGCGGTGCTGCTCCAGGCTGACCACCGTCAGGCCGTTGGCAAGGGTTGAAAGGTGCGCGCCGAACACCGGCGCGTCGGGTGACGTGGCGGCAACCGCCTGGGCGCGGGACGGCAGGCTGCGCCCGGCGATCGCGGCGGCGATCGCGCTGGCCGCCACCTTCATGGCGGCGCGGCGGGGGATGCCGGAAAGGGTGCTGGTCATGGGCGGAAACCTGGCTCCGGGCAGGCGTGGCGGCAACGGCTCGAGCCTGGCGGATGACGGCTTGCTGAAACCTTGCCGGTCGATCACAGGATGGAAAGGCGGATCGCGGGATGGAAGGGATGGCGCGGCTAGAAAAGCCCCTCCAGCAGGCCGCGGCGGCGGCGCTGGATGATCGGGGTGTCGCCGGTGCCGGCAGGCTGGCCAAGGGCGGCGTTGGTGCGCAGCCGCTGCTGTTCGGCCCGGGCATCGACGGCGACGCCGGCGGGCTGCGGCTCGCGCCAGAAGATCAGGCGGTCGGCGAAGCTGCGGTCTGCCTGGTCAAGCCCGCGCGTCTCCTCGTCGACCCGGCGGCGCAGCACGTCGGATGGCACCTGCGGGGGTGGCCCGGCGCTGGCCAGGAACGCCTGTTCGCCGGTGCTGACCGAACCGGGGGTCGCGGCCACCGCGGTGACACCGAGCAGCGCCGCCTCGCCGCTGTCGCGGGCGGTGAGTTCCTGCGGCCGCGGCGCGCCCGGGGCGGGCGGGCGCAGCGCGTAATCAGGCGGCAGCGACAGCGGTGCGCGCCTGGCCGAGACGAATTCATCGGGCGGGTCGCGCTGCAGGCCGAACGTGCGCGCGGTATCGCCGCCGCAGCCCACGAGCGATGCCGCGACGACCAGAAGGCCAGCGAGTCGGGCCATCGTTCCCCTGCCCATGCCGATCACTTAGCCGCCGCCGATGGCCGGATCAAGGCGTCGAGCAGCAACAGGCCCACGCCGCAGACGATGGCACTGTCGGCCAGGTTGAAGACATACCAGTGGTAGCCGGCCACGTGCAGGTGCACAAAATCTACAACCGCGCCGAAGCGCGCGCGGTCGATCACGTTGCCGACGGCCCCCCCCAGCACCAGGCCCAGTCCCCAGGCGATGCGCCAGGATTCCGCGCGCGCGAGCCAGCGCAGCAGCAATGCCGCGATCACCAGCGCAAGCCCGCCCAGCAGCAGCGGCTTGAACCACAGATCCGACCCCAGGAGCCCGAACGTGACGCCGCGGTTCCATACCATGGTCAGGTTGAAGAAGGGCGTCACCACGATCTGGCCGACCCGATCGAGTGCCGCGACCTCCAGCACCCACCATTTCGTCGCCTGGTCAAGCACCAGCACCAGCAGGGCGAGGCCGACGCCGAAGCGGAACTTCCCGGGTTCGCGGATCACGCGAGGTAGCGCCCTCGGCCCCTCCGGGCGGGGCGCCTCATGCCGGCCGGGCCGCCTGCGCCGTCACCGCGTCGTCGCATCGCAGGCAGAGGCCGGGCCTCTGCCTGCCGACCTCGGGCAGCACCCGCCAGCAGCGGCCGCATTTCTCGCCCGGGGCCCTCGCGAAGGCGACCGCGACGGCATCGACCCCATCCAGCGTGAACGCCCCCGCCGGTGCCGGCGCCGCCGAGAGCGTGAGCGCCGAGACGATGCCGACCTCGGCCCAGCCTGGCTCGTCGAGCAGCCCGCGGTCCGCCTCGGGCAGATGCAGCGTCGGCGCGGCCTGCAGGCTGGCGCCGATCTCGCCGGCGGCCCGTGCCTTCTCCAGCGCGCCGGTCAGCACCCGGCGGATCGCGCGGATGCGCGCCCATTTCGCCGCCAGCGCATCGTCGCGCCAGTCGGCGGGGATTTCCGGGAAGCACCGGAGATGCACGCTGTCATCCTCGGACGGGTAGCGCGCGAGCCACGCCTCCTCGGCGGTGAAGCACAGGATCGGCGCGAACCAGGCGGTGAGGCAGTGGTGCAGATGGTGCAGCACGGTCCGCACCGCCCGCCGGCGCGGGCTGTCGGGCCGGTCGCAATACAGCGCATCCTTGCGCACATCGAACCAGAAGGCGGAGAGCTCGCCGTTGCAGAACTCGTGCAGCGCCTGGCTCAGGCCCACCCACTGGTAGCTCGTCACCGTCTCGCGCACGCGGGCGTCGAGCTCGGCGAGCCGGTGCAGCAGCAGCCGCTCGAGCTCGGGCATCTGCGCGACCGGCACCAGCTCGGCCTCGGTGAAGCCGGCAAGGCCGCCGAGAATCCAGCGCAGCGTGTTGCGGATGCGCCGGTAGAGCTCGGCCTGGCCCTTGAGGAT